>JBEKGT010000035.1:0-11839 GCA_050012655.1 Gemmatimonadales bacterium
ATGGGTTGACGCCTAGCTGCCGCAGGATGTTCTGCACCTGCGCGTTGTTGGGATCGTAGCGAAGAGAGTTCTGGTACCAGCGGATCATCTCCGGCTGGTTGTTCTCCTCACCGAAGGAGTTCGCGATCGTGCGAGCCGCACGCGCCTTCTGGGAAGTGCTCGCGGCGGCACTGGTCCAGATGAACATGCCGACGGAGCGCGCCGCCGCCCACTGACTGGCGTCGATCAGGTCGTCCATGTGCGTCAGCGAGTCGGGGATGGACGCTCCCGATGCGCCCGTCGGCGGCGCGTTCCCCGGCGGCGGGTTCGCCGCCACCTGGCGAGCGTTCCCCGGTGTCGTCTGGCGGTTCTGGTTCTGCACCTGCGGCGTCTGCTGGTTCGGCACGGCGTTGGCCTGCTGGCCCCCCGGCGTCGCGGTCTGTTGCCCGGCCGCCTGGGTGCCCCTGATGGCCGTGGAGTCGGCTCCCGGCACCGCCGGCTTCTTGAGCCCGAGGGCCAGAACGCCAATGACGGCGAGGACGCCCACCGCGCCGACGCCGCCCACCACCGGCACCACCGGGAACTTCTTCGCCGGCACGGCGCCCGCGGCGGCGGCGCCCTTGTCCTTCTTCACCAGCTTCATCGCGGCGTCGGTGTCGAGCAGCTGCGTCGCCGCCGAGGTGACGCGGTCCACGTCCATCCGGGTCGCCGGCACCGCCGGCCCGCCGACCGAGGCCTCGAGGTCGCGGCCGAACTCCGCCGCGCTCCCGTAGCGCTCCGTCAGCGACCGCGCGAGGGCGCGGTCCATCACCGCCTGGAGCCGCGGCGGGAAGACGATGTCCGGGCGCGCCGTCGCCAGCGGCTCGGGCGCGTCGGTGAGCCGCTTGATCATCGTCTCCTGCGCCGTGTCCGCCTGGAAGGGGAGCACGCCCGTCAGGAGCTTGTAGCACACTAGCGCCAGGGAGTAGAGGTCGCTCCGCCCGTCGAGCTTGTCCCCCGAGAGCTGCTCGGGGCTCATGTACTCCGGCGTGCCCACGACGAGGCCCGTCTTCGTCACCTTCTGGCCCGTCTCGTCCCCGGCCACCGCCTTCGCGATGCCGAAGTCCACCACCTTCACGATGTCCGACCCGTCCTTGGCCTGGACGACCATGATGTTGTCGGGCTTGATGTCCCGGTGGACGATCGACTGGTCGTGGGCGACCTGGAGGGCCTCCGCCGCCTGCTTCACGATGCTGGCCGCGCGGGCCGGCGGCAGCGCGCCCTCCGCCTCGGCCAGGTCGGAGAGGGAGCGCCCCTCGATGAACTCCATCGCCAGGTAGATGAGCCCCTCGCTCGTCTCCCCGAAGTCGTACACCTGGCAGATGTTCGGGTGGGAGAGGCGGCTGGCGTTCGAGGCCTCGCGGTTGAATCGGCTCACCGCGTCGGGGTCGTTCGACATCGCCTGCGTCATCACCTTGATGGCGCTCTTCCGCCCCATCTTCACGTGCTCGCCGAGGTACACGGCGCCCATGCCGCCCTCGCCGAGCTTCTTGATGATGTGGTAGCGGTCGGCGACCACCTGGCCGATGAGGTCCGCCAGGGGGCCCTTGGCCCGGAGGGTCTGCCCGTCGTTGGGGCAGAACTTCACGTTGTCGGGGAATTCCCGCGCACAGACTGGACAAGTCTTCACGACATCTCGACCATCAGGAGTTTGTCACCGACGAGGATCTTGGATCCTTTGGCCAGCGCCTGATCGCCGCGCACCGCGACGGCCACGCCGTTGCGGCTCCCGGCGTCCCGCAGCACGAAGTCGGCGTCCTCCGACTTCACCGCCGCGTGAGCGCCGCTCATCGACGGGTCGTACGGGAAGACCCAGTCGCCCTTGTCCCTCCCCAGGGCGACGTCGCGCCCCGGCGAGAGGTGGAAGATGTCCCGCACGCTCCCGTCGGCGCGGAGCTGCGTGAGGCACGCGATGTCCGCGCTCGGCACCAGGGAGCCCATCCGCCGGGTCGCGTCCGCCTCCGGCGGGTGCGGGCCCGGGTAGCCGAGGCGGCGGAACCGCAGCAGCTGCGAGCCGATGAGGATCAGGTCGCCGTCCACCAGCTTGTGCGGGCCCCCGATGAACACCCACGTGCCGTTGCGCGACCCCAGGTCGCGGACGGAGAGCTTCCCCTCCTTCCACAGGAGGAGTGCGTGCATCGGCGAGAGGTAGGCGTCGTCGGCGAACGAGACGTCGGCGCCGGCGCGGCCGATCGTCGTCTCCTCCCCCGTCAGCGGGTGCCGGCTCCCCTTGGTGCCGTCTTCCGCCACCTCGACCAGCTGGACCGGCGGCGTCGAGGCGCGCTTGGCGGTGAAGACCGCCGTCGCCTCGTGCGGCGCCGAGACCCGGTCCCCCTTGCCCAGCGGCGTCGCGCAGTTCGGGCAGAACTTGAAACTCGCGTCGGAGACGGCAGTGCCGCACTTCGGGCAGGTGATTTCGCTCGGGCTCACCGCAGCCTCCAGCTTGGCGCCGCAGAAGGCGCAGAAGGGGAGAGACGTGTCCACTTCATGGCCACAGGAGCTGCATTTCGGAGCGGCAGGGGACGATCCGGTGCCGCCGGACGCATAGATCCGCGTCGCCGGCACACCGCCCGCGGCGACGCCGCCGGGCGAGTTCATGGCCATCGCGGAGGCGCTGAGCGGCTTCCCGCAGTCCATGCAAAAGCGGGAACCGGGGTCGTTTTGCCGGCCGCAGTGCGCGCACGTCGTCACGACTCGGGGGGCCTCCGCTGGGATCGGCGTTGGCTGATGAGTTTGCCAATATAGAGTCCGGCCGGAGGGGGGTCAACCGAGCTAAATTGACGGTGCAGCGAGAGTTGGTGTACGTTGCGCCCTCGATGCCTACCCCGCGAGCGTACCCCGCCGCCGCCCTCTTCGCGGCACTCCTGCTCCTCGCCCCCGCCGCGTCCGCCCAGGTCCGGCCGAGCCGGCGCCCCGTCCCCCTTCCTCGCATCCCGGCGGTCCGGGGCCCCCTCGACGTGCGGGTCGCCTATCCGCTGGCCGGCTCCCTGGTGACGGCGCGCGACTCCACCTTCGTCTTCGGTTCGGTGGGGAACGGCGGCGCCCGCCTCACGATCGACGGCCACCCGGTGGAGGTGGCGCCCAACGGGGCCTTCCTGGGCTTCATCCCGCTCCCGCCTGACACCGCGGCCTCCCTGCGTATCGTGGCGACCCTCGGCGCCGACTCGGCGGTGCTGGTTCAGCGGGTGCGACTCCCGGCGCGCCCCACCGTTCCCAGCCGGCCGCTCTGGATCGACGCCGGCTCGGTGGAGCCGCGGGGAGACCGCTGGGCGGAGCCGGGAGAGCCGATCCGGGTGGCGGTCCGGGCCGCCCCGGGGGCGACGGTGATGCTGCGCCTCCCCGACGGCCGCGTCTTCCCGCTCGCGGCCGACACCCTCCGCGAGGCGTCGCCGGGGGCGTTCGAGCGGCAGGCGCCGCGCCAGGTTGCACCACCCTCCCTCCGCTATCGCGGGGTATTCCCCGCCACGGCGCTCGGCGCCCCCCTTCCCGCCGTCACGGCGCGGGGGGTACCGCGCGCGGGTCCCGACGCGTCGGCGGCGACTCTTCTCGCGGTACTTGGCACCGACACGGTGCGCGCCGCGCTCCCGCTTCGGCTGACCCTCCTCGACCCCGACCGCGGCGCGGTCGTGCTCCTGAGCGATGACACGAGCGGCACCGAGGCGACCGACGGTGCCGTCGTGGGCTCCCCGTCGCCGGAGGGCACCTACCACTGGTTCTTCCGCAACGGGACGCGGGCCTGGATCAGCGGGCGGATCGGTGACGCGCTGCGCGTCCGGCTCACGCGCAGCGTGTCGGCGTGGGTAGGACTCGACGGCGTGGCGGCGGTGCTCCCGCCGGGTACGCCGCCTCCCGTCGCGCGCGTGACGCTGGTGCGGCTCTCCCCCGGCCCGGCGAGCGTGGCAGCCCGGTTCGCCCTCACCGGCCGCGTGCCGTTCCGCGTGGACGAGGACGACCGCAGCGTCACGGTGCGCCTCTATGGCGCGCAGTCGGACCTCGACTTCGTCCAGTACGGCGGCAGCGATCCGCTCGTCCGGCGGATCACCTGGGCACAGCCGTCGGACGAGGAGTGCACGGTGACCTTCGAGCTCGGTGCGCCCCTCTTCGGCTGGCGGGCGCGCTGGGAGGGGGAGAGCCTCGTGCTCGAGATCCGCCGCCCGCCGGTGGTGGATCCCCTCCGTCCGCTGCGGGGACGCCGCATCGCGGTGGACCCCGGACACCCGCCGGCGGGCGCGAGCGGGCCCACCGGGCTCCGCGAGGCGGAGGCGAACCTCGCCGTCGGCCTGGCGCTCAAGGCGATCCTCGAGCGGCAAGGGGCGCGGGTGCTGATGACGCGCACCGTCGACACCGCCATCGGGCTGTACGAGCGCACGACGCTGGCGGAGCAGGGGAACGCCGAGGTGCTCGTCTCGATCCACAACAACGCCTTCCCCGACGGCGTGAACCCGTGGGCCAACAACGGGACGAGCACCTACTACTTCCATCCCCGCAGTTCCCCTCTCGCCTTCCTCGTACAGGACGCGCTGGTGGCGGAGATGGGCCTGCGGAACCTGGGTGTGGGGCGTGGCGATCTGGCGCTGGTGCGTCCGACGTGGATGCCGGCGATCCTCACGGAAGGCGCATTCCTCATGATCCCCGAGCAGGAGCAGGCGCTCCGCACGCCGGCGTTCCAGCAGGCGTACGCGCGCGGCATCGCTCTCGGCATCCAGGCGTACCTGCGGCGGTGGGCGCCGGCTCGCTGACGGCGCGGGCCTCGCGCGCCGCCCGGCGCGGAGCCGCCAGCGCCGCCCTCCTGACGGCGCTCGCGGCGCTTTCTCCCGCGCGGGCGCCGGCGCAGGCCGATCCCACCGGCCGCTGGATGACGCTCGAGACGGCGCACTTCCGCGTCCACGTGCGCCCCGCCGAAGAGGCCCTCGGCGTCCGCGTCGCGGGCGAGGCGGAGGCGGCGTGGGCCGCCCTGGCGACCCGTCTCCCGCCGCCGCGCCGCCGGGTGGACCTCGTGGTCAGCGACAACGCCGACTACGCCAACGCTTCACCACCGTCTTCCCGTCCCCGCGCATCGTGGTGTATCCGCTGCCGCCGGCGGGAGACGTCGAGCTACAGCGCTACGACCGGTGGCTCCGCCTTCTCGTCACGCATGAGTTGACGCACGTCTTCCACCTCGACCTGGCGCGAGGCTGGTGGCGGCTGGGGCGCGCGGTTCTCGGGCGCGCGCCCTTCCTCTTCCCGAACGCGCTTCTCCCCACATGGCTCACCGAGGGGCTCGCAGTCCACTACGAGTCGGCGCTGACCGCGGGCGGCCGTGACCGGGGGAGCTTCCACCCTGCCGTCGTGGCGGCGCAGGCGGCGGAGCGGGGCAGGCTCCCGATCGACGCGGCGAACGCCGCCTCCCCGCGCTGGCCCGGCGGGATCCGGCCGTACGCGTTCGGCGCGACCTTCCTCGCGGACCTCGCCCGCCGGGACGGGGACAGCGCCGTCGCGCGGCTCGCCGTCGAAACGGCGCGCGTGCCGCTGCCGTACCTCTTCCTGAACCGCGCGGCGCGACGCGCCACGGGCGAGAGCGCGACGGCGGCGTGGGCGGCGTGGCAACGCGCGCTCATCGCGGGCACAGCCGCGGATGCCGCCGGCGCGGCTTCCGTCGCCAGCGTGCGGGGGCTGCGGACGCTCGTGGCACCTCGCGTCTCGCCCGACGGCGCGCGGGTCCTGTTCGTCCTCGACGACGGCCGCGAGGTGCCGAGGGTCGCCGTGCTCGATCGCCGGAGCGGCACCGTGCGCCCGCTCGCCCGCGTCAACGGCGGCCTCCGCGTCGCGTGGGACACGGCGGGTGGTGTGCTCGCGTCGGAGTTCGAGTTCGACGGCCCCTACGTTCTGCGGGCGGAGCTGTACCGCATCGGCGCCGACGGCCGCGAGCGGCGGCTCACCCGCAGCGCCCGGCTCCTCGACCCCGACGTCGGGGCCGATGGTGCCGTGGTCGCCGTGCGCGCGGGCGCCGGCGAGAACGCCTTGGTGAGATGGTCGGCGGACACCACGTGGACCCTGGTGGCGCCGGTGCCGCTGGTGGAGTGGGCCCAACCGCGCGTCTCCCCCGACGGCCGCCTCGTGGCGGCGACGAGGGCGCTCCGCGGGGACCTCGACGTCGTGCTCCTCACGGCCGGCGGCCGGCCGGTGCGCGAGGTGACGCGCGACGCCGCCATCGATCAGATGCCCGCCTTCAGCCCCGATGGGGCGTGGCTCTTCTGGGCCAGTGACCGGAGCGGCCGCTCGCAGCTCTACGCCACGCGGCTCGCCGACAGCAGCGCCGCCTGGTGGCGTGTCACCGCCGAGCCGTTCGGCGCCTACGCCGCCGCCCCCGCGCGCGACTCCGTCTTCTACCTCGCATACCACAGTGACGGCTACGCGCTCGCCGCCGTGCCCTTCGACACCGCGGCGTGGACGCGCGTGGCGGCGGACCAGCCCGCCGCCGCGGCGGCGCGCGACACATCGGCGGGGTCGGCGGGCGACTCCACTCCTCGCGCGGCGATCCTCGCGCGGCACCCCTACCGCCCCTGGCCCGCGCTCCTCCCGCAGTACTGGCTCCCTGTCGGCGCGGCGCAGGGCCGCTCGGGGTGGGCCGGGATCTACACCAGCGGCGAGGATGCGCTCGGCCGCCACGCCTACGCAGTGAGCGCGCTCGCCGGCACGGGCCTCGCCGCCGGGGCGTGGCGGGCCGATGTCGGCTACCAGTACGCGGGGTTGGGCAGGGTGGTGCTCGACGCTGCGCTTTCCCGCGCCGAGGAGGCGTTCACGGCGCGCCGCCCGCTGCCGGATTCCGGCGTGGTGGAGGGATGCTGCCTGCGCACCGACGAGGCCTCGCTCGGCGTCACGGCGCAGCTGCGCCGCTACCGCACGGCGGCGGCGGTGCGCTTCGGCGTGGAGTACCAGCGCGAGTGGGGCGTGGAGCGGGCGGGGGTGGTGATGAGCGCGGCGGCGGGGCACGTCGAGGAGCCGGCGTTCGCGATCTCGGCGCAGCGCGGGTGGCGCGTGTCGGCATACGCGCGGCGGCGTTGGCGCCTCGCGGGCCCGGGCGGCTACACCGAGGGCGTGGTGCGCGGCTCGGCGTACCTTCCCCTTCCGGGTGCGGCGTTCGCGCGCTCCGTGCTGGCGGTGCGTGCCGCGGCGGGATACCTGACGGGCACGGACGCGGTGCTCTTCGGCGTGGGCGGTCTCTCGGGAGGGACGGTCCCGTTGCTGCCGGGGTTCGCGGCGGGAACGGGGGCGCGGGACTTCCCGGCGCGCGGGTTCGCCCCGGACGAGGCGGTTGGCCGCGGGGCCGCATCGGTGACGGTCGAGTGGCGTTTGCCTCTGGCACTGGTCGGGCGAGGTCTCGGACTGGCGCCGGGGTCGCTGGACCGGCTCTCCATCGCCGCGTTCGGCGATGGAGCGATGGCGTGGTCCCCGGCCGCGTGGACCGCGGCGCTCCCGGGGCTCGACGGGCGAACGGTGCTGGCGTCGGCGGGCGTCGAAGGTGTGGCGGACCTGGGAGTGTTGTACGACTACCCGGTCCGCCTGCGGCTCGGCGCGGCGCAGCGCCTCGGCCCCCGCCGCGGCGCGCAGGGTTACGTCGCGATCGGAGCGGCCTTCTAGGTCGCGCCGAGCCCGGCCCGGCAGGGGCCGTCCCGCTGCTGCCGGGGTATCTTACTGAGAACATGGAGGCGCTGAAGCGTTCCCTCGTGCTGGCCGCGATCGCGGCGGCCCTCGCCTCGGGGCGTGCCCGCGCGCAGTCGCCGGCGGAGCGGTTGGGGCTCGATTCGCTCCGCGCGGCCATCGAAGCGGTCGCCGACTCCGGCGTCCTCCTCGCCCGGGAGCAGGAGCGCATCGCCGTCGCCCGCCAGCACCGGGACGACCCTCTCATCCACCTCGAACTCGGCTACATCGCCTTCCGGCTCGGCGAGATCACGCTCGCGCGCAAGCACTATGACGACGCGGCGGGCGAGTTCGAGTGGGCGTCGGAGCTTCGCCCCGATTGGCCCTTTCCCTGGTACGGGCTCGGCCAATCGGAACTCGCGATCGGCGAGTCGGGCATCATCCCGCTCGAGAACATCCGCCAGATCCTCGGGACCGACGAGCTGTCGAGGGCGGCCCGCGCCTTCGCACGTGCCGCGCAGGCCGACCCCTCCTTCACCCGCGCCCTGGTGGACCTCGGCACCACGGCGCTCCGCCAGCGCATCTCGCCACGGCTCGCGGTGGCGCAGCACGCCCTGCGGCTCGCCGGCGGTACGCCCGCATCGGGGCAACCGGCGGTGCTCCTGGTGCGGGGCCGGGTGGAGCGCGAACTCGACGCGAACGACTCGGCCCTCGCGACGTTCCGCGCATACGTCGCAGCCGGGGGCGACAGCGCGCTCGGCGGCCTCGAGATCGCGCGCACCCTGTACGCCGTGGGCCAGCCGGATTCGGCGGTGCGGTCCTACTTCGCCGCGGCGGCGCGGCGCCCGGTCTCCGACAGCGCCAAGGCGGAGTTCCGCCGCGACGTGGTGTGGATCGCCACGGGCTCGGACCTGCGCGCCTTCGACGCGCTGCCGAACGACTCGCTCGGCCCCTGGTTGCGAGGGTTCTGGGGCCGGCGGGACGTCGCCGACGCGCGCGCTCGCGGCGGCCGCCTCGTCGAGCAGTTCCGCCGCTACGCCTACGTGCGGGCGAACTTCCGGCTCGCGACGCCGCACCGCCACTACGACATCACGGAGATCTACCGTGACTCGACGCAGAGCGACTTCGACGACCGCGGCGTCATCTACCTCCGCCACGGGGAGCCCGATGCGCGAGCCCGCTACGTCGGCGACGAGAACGTGCACCCGAACGAGACCTGGGCGTACCGGCGGCCGCCCCCGGAAGGCGACCTGATTTTCCACTTCGTCTCGCGCGGCCACGTCCAGGACTTCAAGCTCGTGGGCAGCCTCCTCGACGCGTACGACTTCAGCACGGCGGTCGCGCTCGCCTCGCCCAACGACTTCCCGACGAGCGTGGTGGAGGGGCTGCTGAACTCGCGGTCCACCATCTCGCCGATCTACGACCAGCTCGCGCGCAGCGGCGCGGCGGGACGGGTCCGCCTGCTGGCGCAGGAGCGGCGCGAGAACCAGCGCTCGGAGGAGCGGGGCACCACGACCGACTCCTATCCGCTGCGCTTCGCGCACGACCTTCGTCCGGTCGTCCATTCGTTCGCGGTGGCCGGCCCGGGCGGGGGGGGGCGCGGCGAGCTGCACGTCGTGTTCGCCATCCCTGCCGGCTCGCTCTCGCCGTTCACGGTGGACGCGGGGGGGGTGGCCTACCCATTGCGGCTCCGGGTGGTGGTCTTCGACGGCCAGCAGCGCGAGATCGCGATCCAGGACACCCTGCGGATCTTCCGCACCGCGGGACCGTTGGCGGCGGGGAGCTACCTCACCGGGCAGGTGACCCTGTCGGTGCCCGCTGGGAGCTGGCGCTTCCATTTCGTGGCGGAGGAGATGCGCGCCGACGCCGGCGCGCTGGTCCCGGGGGAAGCCGCCTCGGTGCCGGCCGCGGGGGCCGCCTTCGCGGCGAGCGACCTCGTCCTCGGGCGGGTGGGGAGCGGGCTAGTGTGGCACCGGCCAGAGGGCGACGTGCCCCTGAACCCGCTGCTGCGCTATCCGCGTGAGGGGACCCTGGACCTCTACTACGAGGTGTACGGCCTGCCGGAGCGTGCCCTCGTCGCGACGCACGTGGCGGTGACGCCGCGCTCGCGCGGCTCCCTCTTCACCCGGCTCTTCGGGCGGCGCGGCGGGGTCCGCCTCGAGTACGCCACCCAGACGGATGCGCCCGGCCTCTCCCGGGTGCGCCAGCGCATCGGCCTCGCCGGGCTGGCGCCGGGGACCTACGACCTCGAGGTAACGCTCCGTGACCCCGTTTCGGGGGTGCAGGCGGTCCGCCGTCAGAGCTTCGAGATCGCGCCACAGCGCGCGCCTTGACCCCTCCCCGCGCGCGCTCTAAGTTGACCAGCTAACGAGCGTTAGCCGAGGGCCCCCAACTCCATGTTCTGTTCCCGCTGCGGTACTGAGGTCCAGGTGTCGAGCAAGTTCTGTCCGACGTGCGGACTGGACTTGACCACGATCACCCAGGGCATGACCGCCGCACAGCCCGCGGCGCCGCCCCAGCCGGACGAAGCGGAGATCGTGCGGGACGCTCTCAAGGACGAGTACGAATTGGAGAAGGAGCTCGGGCGCGGCGGGATGGCGATCGTCTTCAAGGCGCGCGACAAGTCCCTGGAGCGCGAAGTCGCCATCAAGGTCCTGCCCTTCTCCCTCTCGTTCGACGCGGAGTTCGTCGAGCGGTTCCAGCGCGAGGCGCGGACCGCCGGCAAGCTCGAGCACCCGAACATCATCCCGATCTACCGCGTCGGCAAATCGGGCCGCGTCATCTACTTCGTCATGAAGTTCATCCGCGGGAAGTCCCTCTCCGCGGTGGTCGAGGCGCGCGGCGCCATCCCCGTGCCAGAGCTGAAGCGCGTGCTGATCGAGTGCGCTCGGGCCCTCGGCTTCGCGCACAAGCACGGCATCGTGCACCGCGACATCAAGCCCGACAACATCATGTTCGACGAGCTGGGCCAGGCGATCGTCACCGACTTCGGCATCGCCAAGGCCCAGTCCGGCGCCCGCCTCACCGGTACCGGGATGTCGATCGGCACGCCGCACTACATGAGCCCGGAGCAGGCGCGGGCCCAGAACCTCGACGGTCGGAGCGACATCTACTCCCTCGGCGTCGTGGCCTACCAGTGCCTCACCGGCCACGTGCCCTTCGACGGCGAGGACAGCTTCTCCATCGGCTACAAGCACATCATGGAGGAGCTGCCGGTCCCGCCCCTCGAGAACGCCGACCAGCGGGAGCTCTTCGCCGTCATCCAGAAGATGATGGCGAAGAAGGCCGAGGACCGGTTCCAGACGGCCGAGGACGTGGTGCACGCCCTCGAGTCCCTGGGCGGTCCCTCCGCGCGCGTCTCGATGACCGACCTTGCGACGATGCCGACGCGGGCCATCGAGCCGATGAAGGCGCCGCCCCCGGCGATCTCCGTCGCCGCCACAACGCCGCTGCCGCGCGCGTCGGCCTCCATGGGTGTCCCGGCCGACGTCGCCGCCGCCGCCGCCGCGAAGGCCGCGGCCGCGGGTCCGCCGGCCGGCCCAGCCAAGGGAAAGCCTGCACCCCGGCCCGCGCCCCGGCCCGCGCCTAAGGGGAAGAGCAAGGCGCCCTTCTACGCGCTCGGTGGGGTGGCCGTCGTCGCGCTCGCGCTCGGGGGCTACATGGTCTTCGGCCGTGGCGCCTCGCCGGTCGCCGTCGTGCCCCCCGCGGACACCACGCATCCGGCCACCGCCATGCCCGACACCGCCAAGGCCCGCGCCGACAGTGCCGCCGCCCACGCGGCCGCGCCGGCGGCCGCGCCGGCGCCCGCGTCGCACGCCCCGTCGCGCCCGTCGCAACCGCCCGCGGCGGTGCCGAGCGGCCCGCCCGGCACACTGAGCCTCGCGGGCAGCATCCCGGGCAGCGCGCGGATCACGGTGGACAACCGCCGGAGCTCGCAGCACGAGAAGCTCCCTCCCGGCCGGCACACGTTGCGCGTGGAGGCGCAGGGCTTCCAGCGCTATGAGGCGCAGGTGGACATCGCCTCCGGCCGCGTGACCTCGCACACCGTGACCCTCGTCCCCGCGACGAGCGCCGCGCCGCCGGCAGCAGCGTCCCCGCAGGCCAGCGCAGCGTCGGGCGCCGACTGCGCGAACCCGTCCATCGGCGTGCGCAATCCCAACAACGCCTGCTACAATGTCCGGCCGAACCCGCGGACGTTGCC
>JBEKGT010000036.1:0-11778 GCA_050012655.1 Gemmatimonadales bacterium
CGGCTACGCCATTCTCATCCACCACCTGCTCGTCACCAAGGGGCTCGCCGACGAGAAGTCGCTGACGACCACCCCGGTGAAGAGCACCACCCTGACCGGTGTGCGCGACGCCGACCTCGACCGCTTCCGCCTCTGGTTCTACAACCAGGCGAAGGCGTTGCCCGACACCGCCGCGCGCAACGGGTTCGTGCGCCGCTACCCGAACGCGGCCGCCTTCGACGCCCGTGCGTTCAAGGAGTTCCTGATGATCGCGGGGAACACCCGCGCCCTCGGGTTCGACTCCATCGCGGCCGTCTACCGCGGCCTCGACCGCACCGAAGCCCGGCAGGACCCGTACCCGCAGTACCATGAGGGCAACACGCTCCCGCTCGCCACGGCGCTGGCGATGGGCTCGATGTACCCGGACCTCGACCGGCGGAACCAGGACCGGATCCTGCGTGGCCCCGACGGCAAGCCGCGACTGACGACGCGGGGCGACACCGTCCCCGAGGATCCGATGACGCTCAACATGGGCCGGCTGACCGGGCCCACGAGCGACAACTTCGCGCACTACGGCCTCAACCACATGCCGAAGTCGAGCGACCCGGGAGTGATGCGCTCGGCGCCGTGGAACTACGTCGTCTCCCTCGGCTTCCCGGGCCCCGTCGAGACCTACGCGGAGCAGAACGCGGAGATCTACACCGATCTCGCGCAGCTGGCGCTCCTCGAGGGCGGCGCGGGGATGCAGACGCTGTCGGCCCTCTACGCGGGGAACGCGTTCCATTACATCGCCGACGTGTCGAACGCCGTGCACACGCTGCAGGGGGGCACGCCGGGGATCCAGAACGACATCACGCTGGCGCGCATCCTCCGTCAGTTCAAGACCGGCTTCGGGCTGTGGGGGAAGGTCCCGACGAACGTCGAACTGTCGTCCGAGATCCTCTCGAACCTCCACACCCTCTCGGAGAAGCTTTTCCAGGTCGAGTTGTCGGACGCGCTGATGATGGCGGCGCAGCAGAACACCGCCCAGATCCCGGCCTCGATGCAGCCTGGGCCCGGGGCGCTCGTCCGCGGCGACACCGCGATGTACGTGAGCTACCACGCGCTGATCAACAACGCGATGCACGACTCGAAGTACCCTGCTTTCGGGCGGCTGATCACCTCGGCGGTCATCGACGACAGCTATCAGGACGGCGCCGAGATCCTGCGGCTCACCCGCGCGATGGCGAACAGCACCGTGCGCCGCGCGACCCAGGTCATCAACTTCGACACCATCCCCGACGCGAAGGTCTGGGACTACGTCATCTCGCGGGCGTCGGGCAACACGCAGGCCGCGCTGCGGCGCTTCAACGACTTCCAGATCAAGGGGCTGAAGCGGGCGACGGAGGCGATCCGGGCGTGGTGGTACGCGTACGGGCTCCTCGCGAACCCGCCGGCGAGCAAGAAGAACGAGGCGCGCAACACGATCCTCGGCCGGCTCGTCGCGCAGCAGTTGTTCTACCTCAACGCCGCCGACGCCCGCCGCGCCACGTGGCTGGCCTCCCACGGCGGGCTCCGGTGAGGTGACGCGCACCTTCGTCATCGACACCGATCCCGGCATCGACGACGCGCTCGCCCTGCTGCTGGCCGCACGGGCGAGCGCGGTGCGTCTGGGGGCGGTGTCCGTCACCTACGGCAACACCACCCTCGACCGCGCCGCCCGGAACGCGCGGCTCGTCCTCTCGCGCGCGCCCTCGACCGCCCCGGTCTTCGCGGGTTGGGACCGGCCCCTCTTCCGGGCGCTGATTACCGCCAAGGAGACGCACGGCGGCGAAGGCCTCGGAGACCACGCCGACCTCCCCGCCCCGGCACCAGTGGTCCCGTCGCGCCGTGGGCTCCTCGACGCCCTCGCCTCCGCGGGGGGCGCGGTCACCCTCGTGACCCTCGGTCCGCTCACCAACCTCGCCAACGCCCTCGCCGAGGATCCCGCCCAGGTTCGCCGCAGCGTCGTGCGCCACGTGATGATGGGCGGCAACGTCGCCGAGGCGGGCAACACCGGGCCGTTCTCGGAGTTCAACGTGTGGTGCGACCCGGAGGCGGCCGACGCCGTCTTCCGCGCGGAACTCGGCACCGAGATGGTCGGCCTCGACGTCACACGCCGGCTGATCCTCCCTGCCGCGGCCGTAGCCAAGCTGGCCACCCACGCCGACCCGGACGCACGCTGGCTCGGCCGGCTCCTCGGCTTCTACGTGCGCTTCCACGAGGAGTACGAGGGCCTCCGCGGCGCGGTCATCAACGACCCGCTGGCGGTCGCGCTCGCGCTCGCGCCCGCGTGGGGCACCGCCGAGGCCCTGCAGATCAGCGTGAACCTTGGCGACGGCGAGGACCGGGGCCGCACCGCCCCCGGCGGGCCCGGCGATCCGACCGTCGCCGTCTATCGCGCGGTGGACCTCGCCCCGGTGCACGCCCTCCTGCTCGAGCACCTGTTCGGCGCGTGGCTTACGGCGGCCGACTTCCACCCGTAGCTTAGCCGCGTCATGCTCCCCCCCTCCGACACCTCGCCCACCCCGAAGGTCGCCCTGGTCGGCGTCGGCGCGATCGGCCGCGGCTGGGCCGCGCTGTGCGCCGCGCACGGCTGGGAGACCGTCCTCCTCGACACCGACGAGCGCGCCGCGGACCGCGCCCTCGCCGAGAGCGCGCGCCGCGCCCGCGCCCTGGTGGCGATGGGCCGCGCCGACGCCGGGCTCGTGGACCAGGGCATCGACCGGATGCAACTCGGCCGCTCCCTCCTCCATGCCTGCGGCTCCGCCGACTGGATCATCGAGTCGCTCCCCGACGACCTCCCCCTCAAGCAGCGGATGTTCGACAACATCGGCCAGGTCGCGCGGGCCGAGGCCGTGATCTCCTCTTCGTCCAGCGCCCTCCCCATCACCGACATCGCGGCCCGCTGCCGCGAAAGCGGTCGCTGCGTGGTCGCGCATCCGCTCAATCCCCCGGAGCTCATCCCGCTGATCGAGGTGGTGCCGGGGAAGTTCACCGCGCCCGCGGCCACCGAGACGCTCCGCAGCTGGCTGCGCGCGCTCGACCGCATCCCCATCATCCTGAAGCACGAAGTGCCCGGCAACGTCGTCGGCCGCATCGCCGGCGCCGTCTGGCGGGAGTGCATCGACCTGGTGCTCACGGGGGTGGTGGACGTGGACGACCTGGATCGCGCCGTCTCCCTCGGTCCGGGCCTCGGGTGGGCGGCGGCGGGCCCGCACCTCACCTACCACCTCGGCGCCGGCGAGGGCGGGGTGAAGCTCTTCCTCGAGCAGCTGCTCCAGGCGTTCGAGACCTGGTGGGAGAGCCTCGCGCAGTGGACCCGGCTCGAGCCCGAGCAGGTGCGCGCGCTGACTGCCCTGATCGAGCGGACCTACGGTGAGAAGACCGGCGCGCTGGGAGAAGCCCGCGACCGCCGGCTCGCCGCCATCCTGCGGGCGCTCGAGGAATCGCGCCGGGCCTGACCCGCCGCACGCCGCGCACCCCGGCTCCCCTGCCTACTGGGACGCCGGACCCACCCTCAGCATCGCAGCCAATTCGAGGCCGATCACCCGTTCAGCTCCTCCGGGCCCGCCGACCTGCACGGTGATCGGTCCGCCGAACGGCTTGCGGTCCGTTACCATGAGGGCCACCGCCGGCACCAGCCCCAGCGACTCCAGGTAGCGCAGCCGCTCCGGATCGTCGTCCCCGACCTGCCGCATCGTCACCCGCACGCCGACCTCGACCTCGGCGAGCGATTGGTACAGCGGCGCCTCGATCTCCCCGTTCCGGGTCGGGATCGGCGCGCCGTGGGGATCGTATTTCGGCTCGCCCAGCGCCTCGGCCATCCGCTCGATGAGCCCGTCCGAGGCCGCGTGCTCCAGCCGCTCCGCTTCCTCATGCACGGACGCCCAGTCGTAGCGCAGCTTCTCCGCCAGGTACGTCTCGAGGATCCGGTGCCTGCGCATCACCGCCAGCGCAGCCGCCCGTCCGGATGGGGTGAGCAGGACCCCGCGGTACGGCTCGTGTTCGACGTACCCCGCCTCGTCGAGGCGCTTGACCATCCCCGTCACCGCGGCCGGCGAGAGCGCCAGCTCCCGCGCGATGTCGGTCGTGAACGCCGCGGCGCCCCGCTCGCTCAGCAGGTAGATCGCCTTGAGGTAGTCCTCCACAGAAGGCGAGAGAGGGGTCGTCATCTCACGCGTCCCCGCAGCCCGGCCTCATCGCCGCCGCAGCAGCAGGACCGGCACGCTCACGGCGTGCTGCACCCGGCTCGCAGTGAATCCCAGGACCATGTCGCTGAGCCACCGGTGCCCGTGCGTCCCCATCGCCACCAGATCGCACCCGTTCCCCTCCACCCAGCGGACGATCTCCCGCGCCGGCTCCCCATATGCGAGTTCCACGCGCACCGGGGTGCCCGCCGCCTCGAACTCGCGCCGGACCGACTCGAGATACGTCCGCGCCTCCGCCACGGTCTCCCCGCCGGCGTCGGGGCCGCGGAACTCCGCCTGCACCCCCGTCACGACGTGCAGCAGCACCACGGTGCTGTGCAACTGGGCCGCGAGCGCCGCCACGTGATCGATGATCGGTCTGTCCGCCGGCGAGGCGTCGAGCGTCAGCAGGATCGTCTTGTACATGTCGGCTCCGGCGTTCGGCCTACCGCCCGCCCAGGACGAGCCACGCGGAGCGCAGGGAGTCGGGCAGCCCGAATGCGTCCAGGGCAGTAATCAGGATCGCACTGCCCCAGCCCGAAAGCAGCAGGAGCCAGCCGCTCCGCCACTCCCCCATGCGCCTCCTGGACCCGGTGAACTGCAGCAGCGGGAACATAGCGAACGGCAACTGGAGGGCCAGCACGACCTGGCTCAGGGTCAGCAGGTCGGTCACGCTCCCCTGCCCGCGCAGGCCGATGACGAGGATCGCCGGCACGATCGCCAGGAGCCGCGTGACCATCCGCCTGGTCCACGGCGCCAGCCTCCACCGCATGAAGCCCTCCATCACTACCTGCCCTGCTAGCGTGCCGGTGATCGTGCTGCTCTGACCGCTGGCCAGCAGCGCGACCGCGAAGAGCAGGCTCGCCGCGGCTGTTCCCAGCAGCGGCGCGAGTGTCAGGTACGCCACGCGGATCCAATCGGCGTTCGGCCCGAACCGGACCACCTGGCCCCCCGCGACGGCCACGCTGTCGTGGCCGTGGAAGACCTGCGCTGCGAGCACCATGATCGCCGCGTTAACCAGGAAGGCGAGCGCGAGCGCGACCGCCGAGTCGATGGTGTTGAAGCGCAGCGCCGTGCGGATCGCGCAGGGGTCCCGCTCGATCCTCCGGCTCTGCACGAGCGCCGAGTGGAGATAGAGGTTGTGCGGCATCACCGTCGCCCCGATGATTCCGACCGACACGTACAGCATCCCGGCGTGCCGGAATCCGGGGGTCGCCAGGGCGCGCCCCATTTCCAGGAAACTCGGCGTGGTCGCCGGGAGGACGAACAGCTCGATCGCGTAGCAGGCGCCGATCGTCACGACCAGCAGCAGCACGATGGCCTCGATGGTCCGCATCCCGACCCGCTGCAAGGCCAGCAGCACGAATACGTCCACCGCCGTGATGACCACGGCCCAGAACAACGGGATATGGAAGAGGAGGTTCAGGGCCACCGCGCTCCCGAGCACCTCCGCGAGGTCGCACGCTCCGACCGCCACCTCGCCCAGCAGCCACATCGGCACGCGTGTCCACCCGGGGTACCAGTCGCGACAGCACTGGGCCAGGTCTTTGCCCGTCACCACGCCCAGGCGTGCCGACGTGACCTGGAGGACGACCGCCATCAGGCTCGAGAGCGCCACGACCCACAGCAGGCCGTACTTGAACTGCGCCCCCCCGGCGAGGTCGGTCCCCCAGTTCCCGGGGTCCATGTACCCGACGCTCACGAGCAGCGCCGGGCCGACGAACGCCCGCCACTGAGGCCAGAAGCCGGCCACGTGCGGGGGCACCGCTACCGTGCCGTGCAACCCCTCGAGCGAGACGCTGCCCGCGCCGCTCGCCCCGCCCTCCGGGGGGGCCGCGCCGCGCCGCTGCGCCGATGACCTGTGTTCGTGAGCGGAATCGGTCAGCCGACTCTCCATCTTCTCACCGGCGATCATTCCGCCTTCGCCGGCGGCAATATATGTCGACTAAAAGACAAATTAACTGAAACTAAATAGCGTCCGCATCGGGTGGATGTCAACGGCGGGATCAGGCAGGAATCAGGCGCCTGCGATGGCGGCGACCTGGAGGAGGATCCGCTCGGTCATGCCCCAGACAAGATGGGTCCCGACCTCGATGGCGGAGAAGGCCCGCTCGCCACCGGGAAATGGAAGCGCGAAGGTCGTCCGGTTCGCAGGGTCGAAGATGTCGCGCGCGGGGAGCCAGAGCGCCTCGTCGGCCTCGTCGCCGGGGACGAGGAGCGCCCGGGCGCCCACGGCGAAGACGTGCGGCGAGACGATGATGGGAGGCAGTTGCGGGGTGCGGGGGCTGAGGTCGTCGAGGACCCCGAGGAGCCGGCCGCACCCGGCGAGGTCGAGGCCCGTTTCCTCGAGCGTCTCACGGGCCGCGGTAGTGGCGAGGGGCTCGCCGTTCGCCGCCTGGAAGCCGCCCGGCAGGGCCATCTGGCCGGACCATGGGTCGCCTTGGCGGACCTTCCGCCGGATGAAGACGAGGGCGGGGTTATCGTCCCGGCTCACCACCACCGCGATCGCCGCCCGGCGCGCTTCGGGCCGGACGACGCGCTCCGGCTCGCGGATGGCGAGCGCTGAGGCGAGCCGCTCGGCGAGGCCAGCTAGTTGTGGCAGCCGCACCCCCCACCGGAGCAGCAGCCTCCACCGTCCCCGCCGTCCCCACCGCCGCCACCGGGGGTCACGCCGGCGCGGGCGGTGCGCGGCGCGCTCGGCACCGAGAGGAGCTTCGCGACGCTCCGCGACGCGCAGGAGGGACACTCCACCACCTCCCGGGCGGCGCGCACCAGTTGCTCGAACACCCTTCCGCACTTCCTGCAGCGATACTCGAAGATCGGCACTCGTGGCCTCCGTGTGACGCAGCCGTGACACCCTGAGTCTAATGTTGACGCGCCGGGATGCGGAGTCGTGACGCGCTCGCCGCATCCGTGGAACTTCGCATTGTGCCCCGGCTTATATTTTTCACATGGCCCCTACCCGGGAGGTCCCATTCGCATATTCGGTGTCGGGCTGTTGGCCGTCGCGGCGCTCGCTGCGGCGGGCCTCTGGTTCCAGCGACGGCGTGCGGAACTGGTGACGCACACGCACGCCTACCGGCGCGGTGAACTGGACGGGCTTCGCGCTGCCGGCCTGTGATCCCAGCCGTCCCCTCGACGACGCAACGGCCCGGGCGACACACCGCCCGGGCCGTTGCCATTCCGGCGCCCGCGGTGGGGCGGCGTGGCGGCTAGCCGAGGGCCTCGCCGAGGAACCGCGCCGTCCGCGCCATCACCTCGTCCAGCTCCGGCGTGCTCCCCGCCCACGGATGGCGCGCGCCGAAGGTGTGGCCCGCCCCGAGGACGCGCAGCCGCTCGGTGCGCGGCGACCCGGACGCGCGCTGGAGGAGGTCGGCCTCCTTCTCGGGAACGCTCTCGTCGGCGGTGCCGTGGGCGATGAGCCAGGGGACCGCCATGCGGCCCGCCGCGGCGAGCACGTCGAGGGAGCCGGAACTGTGCGCCTCCAGGTCGTCGAGCCCGCGGAGCCCCATCGGCAGCACCTGCCCCGTCCGCGCGTTCACGACGTCCCGCCGTCCCCTGGCGCGCCACTCCGCCAGCTCCTCCGGCGTGTACCGGAGGAATCCCGCCACGGCCGACCACGTCACCAGGGCGCGCACCCGCGCGTCGCGCGCCGCCTGCAGGACCGTGAGCGCGCCGCCGCGGCTGTGCCCGACGAGTCCGATCCACGGAGCCCCGGCGGCGGCGCAGTGTCCGACGACCGTCTCGAGGTCCGCGAGGTCGTCGCTGAGGCGCTGGTCGAACCAGCGGTCGAGACGGTCCACGACGTCGCTCCCCGGCGTGACGCCGCTTCCCGAGAGGTTGAAGGTGACGGCGGTGAATCCGGCCAGCGCCAGCCGCTCGGCGACCGTAGGGAAGAAGCCCCAGTCCTTGAAGCCCTTGAAGCCGTGGCAGATGACGACCGCTGGCCGGGCCTCGCCGGGCCGTGCGCCGCTGCGCACGTCAACGTAGAGGGGCCCCCCGTCAGCTCCCGGGAGCTCGAGACTCGCTAGCCGGGGTGTAGCCACCCGGCTATCTTCCCCCGCCCGTGACGATCCATCCGACCCGCTCCTCCAACCCCTCGCTGCTCCTCGTGTCCCGCGGCATCGCCGGTGTCCGCGACGAGCTGGTCGCCAAGTGGGCGGTCTGGCTGGGCACGCGCCAGCCCGGGGGCCAGGGGCTCGACGCCGTGACGACGGAGCGGCTGGCTCGGCTCATCGTGGACCTCCTCGTCGTGATGGCCGGTCCGATGCGCCGGGAGGCCGACGACGCCTGGTTCGCGGCCGCCGAGCTGTACGGCCGGCTCGCGGCGCTCCGCGGGCTCTCCGCCGGCGAGGTGGTCGAGGAGTTGCAGCACCTCCGCGAGCTCCTGGCCCGCGAGCTGGCCGACTTCTTCGTGGCGCTCCCCGCCCGCCAGCAGCTGCCCACGGTGCTGCGCATCAATCGTGTGGTGGACACCGCCGTGGCGAGCGCGGTGGTCGGCTACACCGATGCGCTGGTCGCGTCGATGTTCAGCCGGGAAGGGGTGCCGGTGCCGACCGCCGACAGCGTGCACGAGGCCGTGGCGCAGATCGCCGGCATCGAGGCCGAGGTCCGGCTCCTCTCCGAGCGCTCACCCCGCTGAGACTTCCTCGCCCCCATCCACGTTGATGACGTTCCCCGTCACCCAGCCGGCCGCCGGGTGGCACAATGCGACGAGCGCGCCGGCGACGTCCTTCGGCGTGGTGAGCCGGCCCGACGGGTTGCGCTTCGACGCCCCGTCCAGCAGCAGGTCGTTGCCGGGGATCTTCCGCAACGCCGGCGTATCGGTGACCCCCGCCCGCAGGGCGTTGATCGAGATCCCCTTGGGCGCCAGCTCGAAGGCCAGCTGCCGGGTGTGGGACTCGAGCGCGCACTTGGCTGCCGAGACGGCGCCGTAGGCGGCGAAGACCCGCACCGAACCGGAGGAGGTCATCGAGAAGATGCGCCCTCCCCGCCCGAGGAGCCCGCACCCCACCAGGTCCTGCGTCCAGTACACGAGGCTGTGGGCCATGACCGCCATCGTCATGTCCATCTGCTGCTCGGTGATGGCGTCGTCCCCGAGGAACGCTCGCAGCGTGCCGAACGCGAGGGAGTGGAGGAGCACCGCCACCGTCGCCCGTTCGTCCTTCAGCGCCTGCACCACTTCCGCACGGCGCTCGGGATCGGCCGCGTTCACGTTGAAGAAGAGGGCCCGCCGACCCAGCCCCTCGATGCCCGCCTTCACCCCCGCCGCCTGCGCGAGACCCGCCTTGCGGTCGAGATGGACGCCACAGATCTCGTAGCCGGCGGCGGCCAGGGCGTGGGCGCACTCCGCCCCGAACCCGCTCGAGACGCCGAGCACCACCGCCCACCGCGGCGTGGCGGACTGTACGTTCGACACGATCCACTCCTCTTTCGGATGCGGTGAATCTGCCATCCTCCGGGGCGCCGGAGCAACCGTTGCGGTCCCCCGGGTTCGAGGGAACATTCCGCACGACCGCGTCGGTCGTCCCAACCCTCGGCGCACGGAACCCAAGCTGAAGAAACCCTCGCTCGCCTTCCAGATCGCCGCCGGCCTCCTCGTGGGGCTCGGCTTCGGCCTGGCGGCCGCGGCAAGCCGCCAGCCGGCGCTTCTCGCCATCGCCGCCGGCGTCGAGCCCGTCGGCACGGTGTGGGTCAACCTCATCCGGATGGTGGTGATCCCGCTGGTGGTGGCCGCGGTGGTCGGCGGGGTGGCCGGATTCGGCGACGCCAGCCGCCTTGGACGACTCGGCGTGCGGACCATCGCCTTCTTCCTGGCGCTGGGGCTCGCCGGCATCGTCATGGGCCTCGGCCTGGCGCGGCTCGCACTCCCCCTCGCCCCGCTCTCCGCCGAGGCGACGACCGCGCTCCGCGGCGCCGCCGCAGCCGCCGCGGCGGACGTCGGCCGGTCGGTGCAGCAACTCCCCGGATTCATCCAGTTCCTCACCGGCCTCGTGCCCGCGAACCCCGTCAGGGCCGCCGCCGACGGCGCGCTCCTGCCGGTGATCCTCTTCTCGGTGCTCTTCGGCCTGGCCGTCGCCCACCTCGACGAGGGGAGACGCGCGGCGATCACCGGCCTGGCGGACGCCGTCGTCGCCGCCGTGGTGAAGATGGTGGGCTGGTTCATGGTGCTCGCGCCGCTGGGCGTCGCGTGCCTCGCCGCGCCGGTCGCCGCACGGCTCGGCTGGGAGATGCTGGCCAGTCTGGGCGCCTTCATCGCCATCGTCGTCGCCGGGTGCGTCCTCTTCACCGTGGTGGTCCTCGGCCTGGTGGTGCGCTTCATGGCCCGGCTCCCGCTCGGCCGCTTCGCGAAGGCGGCCGCCCCCGCGTACGCCGTCGGCTTCTCGACCACCTCCTCGATGGCCGCGCTGCCCGCGATGATGGAGGTGGCCGTGGACGACCTGCACGTCTCCGCCCCCGTCGCCGGCTTCGTGCTGCCGCTCGCGGCGTCCCTCAACCGCCCCGCCTCCGCCCTCTACCAAGCGGTGGCCGCCATCTTCATCGCCCGGCTCTACGGCGTCCCCCTCGGCCTCGCCGGGTACGCCACCCTCGGCGCGACGATGCTCCTGCTGACGCTCTCCGTGCCGGCGATGCCCCGCAGTGCGGTCCTCTCCCTTGCGCCCGCCCTCCTCGCCGCCGGCGTGCCGCTCGAGGGGATCGGGCTCTTGATCGGCGTGGACCAGGTTCCCGACATGTTCCGCACCGCGACCAACGTCGCCGGCCACGTGGCCGCCGCCGCGGCGATCGCCCGCGGCCAGGGCGAGGCCCTCGCTTGAGCACGCTTGGCGCCGGAGCGCCGCCCCACCTCCAACGGAGGATGCGCCGATGACCGCGCATACACACTACCTCTGGTTCGAGACGAAGAAGCAGCAGGAGATCATCGACATCACCGACGAGGTCGAAGAGCAGGTCGCCCTGAGCGGCGTGCAGGAGGGCTTCGCCCTCGTCTCGGCGATGCACATCAGCTCCTCGGTGTTCGTGAACGACCACGAGCCGGGGCTCTGGCACGACATACTGCACTGGCTCGAGCACACCGTCGCCCCGTGGGACCCGCCCCGCTACCGCCACAACGACACCGGCGAGGAGAACGCCGCCGCCCACCTGCGGAGCCTCACCATCGGGCACGAGGTCATCCTCCCCGTCACCAAGGGGAAGCTCGACCTCGGGCCGTGGCAGCGCGTCTTCTACGGTGAGTGGGACGGGCAGCGGCGGAAGAGGGTGGTCATCAAAGTGCTGGGTGATAAGTGATGGGTGATGAGCGATGGGGGGACCGATGGAGCGGCGTCAGAATCGGGGACCATCGTGAGGGCCAGACGCATGTGGCGGCTGGCCGCGCTCGGTGTGCTGCTGGCGGCCGCGGCGTGCGCGCCCCGGCGAGCGCCGGCGCCGCAGGCGAGCGGCACTCTCGAGCTCCGCTTCCTCGACGTGGGCCAGGGCGACGCGGCCCTCGTCCGGAACGCCGGGAAGGCCGTGCTCATAGACGCCGGCCCCACCGACGCCATCGCCGGGAAGTTGCGCGCGCTCGGCGTGGACTCGCTCGATCTCGCCGTCG
>JBEKGT010000037.1:0-11589 GCA_050012655.1 Gemmatimonadales bacterium
ACTCGACGGTCGCGGCGCGCGCATATCGCAGCGGAAATAGCGGGAAGGGCCGCCGCAAGGCAAGGCGGCGCGCCGGCGGACTATTCGAGGTAGATGAGGGTGATCCGCCCACGCGGGCCCACCGCCCACCCGGCGCGCGCCGAGCCGAACCCCACGGCCCAATACGCCTCCGTGGAGAGGCCGTCCCACGTCGCGCCGTCGTCCCGGCTCACGGCCAGGCCGCCGGGGCCGGCGGCGACGAGCGCCGGAGGCCGCGTGCGCGGCACGTACGCCGAGCCGAACACCGCGCCGGGGAAGGGAGGCCGTCCTGAGCGCGTCCACGTGACGCCCCCGTCGGCCGTGACGGCGACCTGGTTGGCGGTGTCGGCCGCCACGGCGATGCGGCCGCCCAGCGCGACCCCGTGCATCGGGTCGCGGAACGCGAGCGACGTGACGCCCGCCGCCTCGCCGGCCACGACCGGCACGGCGGTGACGCGCCACTTGTGACCCGTGTCGTCGCTGCGGTATACACGCGCCTCGGCCGGCGAGCCGGTGGCGATCCATGCCAGGCGGTCGCCGAGGGTCACGAGGCAGGTCCCGCTCGCCGCGAAGGCGCCTTCCCCCTCGCGCGCGGGGGGCACGCCGCCCGGCGGCGCGGGATCCCAATGCGCGCCGCCGTCGCGGGTCTCGCGGAGGAGGAGCCGCCCGTCCACCGCGTCGCTCACCGCGATGCCCCGGTCCCGGTCGAAGAAGGCGAAGCAATCGTAGAAGGCGCGCGGCTCCGGGTTCACGAACTGCTGGACCCAGGTGTGCCCGCCGTCGGTCGTCTTGAAGATGCGCGAGCGGTCGCCCGACCCGGCAGCCAGCAGGTACGCGACATCCGCGTCGAACGCCTCCACGTCGCGGAACTCGAGGGAGTCGGCGCCGGGGACGCGGAGGCGTGCCCAGCCGGCGCCGCCGTCGGTCGTGCGGAGCACCACCCCCTCGTGCCCTGCGACCCAGACGACCTGGCCGCTCACCGCGCTGACGGCCTGCAGCACGGCGGTGACGCCGGAGGTCTGCTGGATGAGGATGGGCAGGTGGCGGGCCGCGGGGGCCGCCGAACGCACCCCGTGTGCGCCGGCGCACCCCGCGAGGGCCGCCGCCGCTGCGACCGCGGCGGCGACGGGGCCGAGCCGGTGCGCGGGGGCGTGCTTCACGTCGGTCCCGTCCGGTGCGCTGCGATGGTCGTCAATGGCCGGGGGCGAGCCGCACCCATGCCCACGCGAAGAGGAACGCGAAGACGGCGTCGCAGAAGGCGAAGGGCTTCCACATGTCGGGCAGCCCCTGCGTGAACCAGTAGGCGAACACGGTGCCGGCGTACGCCACCTTCAGGAGGATGCCGTACGGGATGAGGTTGCGGTTCGCGGCCGGCTTGAACGCCACCTGCAGGAACATCAGGCCGAAGATGATGAGCATGGCGGCGCCAAACTGCACGTAGCCCCAGTGGTTCGGGGGCGTGACGTGGAAGCGCCCGTACATCGCCGCCGGCGCGAGGAGGAAGATCAGGCCGAGGCCGGCGTCGTAGATGCCCGAGGCCGCGAAGATGATCGAGACCGACCGCTCCGTCTTCATACTGTCCCTCCCCGTTGGCGTCGTCCCCGTGCGCGCAGCCGGGACTTGAAGCGGTCGCGGCGGCGCTTGGTCCACGCGGCGCTGTAGATGTCCACGCCCAGACTCCGCAGCCCTTCCCGCAGCTGTTGGGCCGTCATGCCGCGCGGCTCGTAGTTCACGTCGAACAGGGTGCACCGCTTCCAGTTCCCCTCGTCGAGGAGTCGTCCCTCCGCGCGGAGCCGTGCATGGAGCGGCGTGCCGGGGAAGGGCGTCAGCACGGTGATCTGCACGTCGAAGAGATCTGCGGCCTGGACGAACTCGCGCACCCGGTCGAAGATGTCCGGCCCTTGGCCGTCGAGCCCGAGCACGAAGCAGCCGTTCACCCGGATGCCGTGCTCCTGGATGTTGCGCAGCGCCGCGTGGTAGCGCGGCAGGCGCTTCAGCTTCCAGTTGGCGCGGGTCTCCACGCCGTCGAGGCCATCCGCCACGGGGCTCTCGAGCCCGATCAGCACCTCGGCGCAACCGCTCTCCCGGAGCGCGTCGAGCAACCGGTCGTCCTCGCCCACGGACAGGTCGGTCTCGGTGAACCAGCGGATGTCCCGCCGCGCGATCTCGGGCAGCAGGTCGAGCCAGTAGTCGCGGTTCACGAAGCTGTTGTCGTCCGCCAACTCGATGAAGGGCCGAGGCCAGATCGCCAGGATCCGGTCCAGCTCGGCAAGGACCTTCGCCGCCGGCTTCTGGCGGTAGCGACGGCAGAAGGTCATCGAGCCGGCGCAGAACTCGCACTGGTGCGGGCAGCCGCGGCTCGTCTGGATCGTGAGCCGGTTGTAGCGCGCGATGTCCAGCAGTTCGAAGCGCGGCACCGGCGCGTCGGCGAAGTCGATGTCGTCGTCGAGAGAGCCGTAGCGCGGCCGGAGACGCCTGGCGGCCGCGTCGGCAAGAACGCTCGGCCAGTGCAGCTCGCCATGTCCCACCACGACCGTGCCGTGGGTCCCGGCCTCCTCCGGCAGGACGCTCACGTGCCGCCCCCCGAGGATCACCGGCACGCCGGCGGCCCGGTACCGATCGGCCAGCTCGTACGCCTCGTCGATCTGCGCCGAGTAGCTCGAGATCCCCACCAGGTCGAACCCGTCGGGGAGCGTCTCGGCGACGCGGATGTCCGGCACCTCGAGATACCGGACCTCGTGTTCCGGCGGCGTCATCCCCGCGAGAGTGAGCAGCCCGAGGCTGGGGAGCGACGCGATCGTCTTGCTGCGTTCGACGAAGCCGGGGAGCGTGAGCCCGAGGCTCATCAGCTCCGCGTCGTAGCAGCGGATGCCGCTCATCGCGATGAGCCCGATTCTCATCGCTGCACCATCTCTTTCACCAGGAACCCGACGCCGAGGATCATGCAGGTCACCGGGACGGGGAAGAGCTGACGGAAGGGCTGCCGCCATGCGGCCAGGTAGCAGACAGCCGGCATCGCGACGTTGCCGGCGAGGAGGAGGAGCGCCGACCAGCGCAGCAGGCCCGCGCCGGTCTGCAGCCCGATCTGCGCGACGGTGAGCGCGAAGAGGAGGTTGATGAAGCCGAGGCCGAAGAAGGCGATGTGCGCCAGGCGGATCATCCGGCGTCGCCACGAGGCGTAGCCGCCGAGCCACTCCTCGCGCCAGAAGAAGAGACCGGGCACCGCGCCGGCCACGAAGCCGAGGAGGATGCTGGTCCAGCCGGCCAGGAGGTTCATCGGCTCCAAGATGCCGCGGAAGACGGCGGTCGGCCAGAGGCGCGGCCGACGGTCGCTATCGGGGAGCCAGTCGCACCACCACGAGCATCGGGCACCCGAGGTACTTCTCCGCACGAGGGTACCGCGACGCGAGCGCGGGATCCGCCACGAACTCGTCGAGGCCCTCGACGGTGAAGCCGGCGCGCTCCGCCGCGGCGACGACGTCACCCATCCGATGGTCCACGCTCCCGGGGCGCACCACCTCGGCGGTCTCGGGATCGGTGAACCGGGCCTGCGCGCCGCGCACGAACATCGCGGGGTGCATGGCGGAGACCACCGCGCGGCCGCCGGACCGCACCACGCGGCGCGCTTCGCCGAAAAACCACCCGAGGTCGCCGACGTGCTCCAGGACGAGTCCGCTCACCACGAGATCGAACGCGCCGTCCCTGAACGGCAGGGACTCGCGCAGGTCGCAGCGGAGGAAGCGGATCGGCGCGGCGCCCGGCTTCCGGCGGGCTTCCGCGATCATCTGTTCCGAGAAGTCCACACCCGTCACTGCCGCCCCCGCGCCGGCCATCCACAGCGCGTGGCGGCCGGTGCCGCATCCGAGGTCGAGGACGGAGAGGCCGCGGACCGCGCCGACTGCTTGGCGGACGGCGGGGTCTTCCAGCGCGAGGAGCGGATTGCCGTCATGGTCGTAGACGCGCGCCCAGCGGTCGTATCCCTCACGGACGTGCCGGAGCGGGTCGGGCGGCGTGGAGTCCGTCATCGGCGCAGAATCTAGCCCGGCTTGCCACACCGCGCCCCGGGCGGCATCCTTGCCGGACCTTCTTCCCCTCGGGGCGAGACGATGACGCACGAGCGGCACACCGACGGCGACACCCACGCGGCGCGCAGCCTGCGCGAAGGCCTCTCCCGCCGCGAGTTCGTACGCGACACCGCGCTCGCCGGCGCCGGACTCAGTGCGCTCCCGGCCGTGCTGCGCGCCGTCTCCGCGCCGCAGGCGGCCCCCGATCCCGGCGGCGCGCGCTTCCTCCGCCAGGGGGATGAGTTCTCCCTCGCGACCGACGCCATCACCGTGGCGTGGTCGATGGCCGGGGGCAGCTTCCGCGCGCTCCGTGTGACCGACCGCCTCGGCAATCGGACGCTGGATCTCGCGCCCGACGCTTTCGCCCTCGTTCTCCAGGGAGGCGCGCAGATCAAGGCGTCGGAGATGCGCGTGGCGGGAGCGCCGCGCGTCGAACGTCTCACGGGCGATCCGCGCGCCGCGCGCCTCGCCGAGCGGCTCGGCGGCCAGCAGGTGACGGTGCAGCTCGAGGACCCCGGCGACGGCGTGGTGGTCGAGTGGCGCGGCGTGGTGCGCGATGGCGCGACGTACGTACGCCAGGAGATCACACTCCACAGCACCGGTGCCGAGGTGGCGGTGCGGCAGATCGTGCTCGCGGACCAGGCGCTGCCGGGCGCAGCGGTGTACGGCACGGTGGACGGCTCGCCGATCGTCGCCGGGAACCTCTTCCTCGGCTTCGAGCACCCCCTCTCGCGCAGCAGCACCGAGGGGGGCCGCGCCAGGGCCACGCTCCGGCGCTCCCTGCCGCTCCGCCCGGAGACGGCGCCCGTGTACTCGTCGGTCCTCGGCACCACGCCCCCCGGCCAGCTGCGCCGCGGCTTCCTCGCCTACGTGGAGCGGGAGCGGGCGCACCCGTACCGGCCGTTCCTTCACTACAACTCGTGGTACGACCTCGGCTACTTCAACTCCTTCGACGAGGCGGGTGCCCTGGGTGTGATCGAGGCGTTCGGCACCGAGCTGCACGTGCGGCGCGGGGTCCAGCTCGACTCCTTCCTCTTCGACGACGGCTGGGACGACCCGCGCACCCTGTGGCGCTTCAACGCCGGCTTCCCGCACGGCTTCACGCCGCTCAAGGAGGCCGCGGCGCGCTACGGCGCGGCGCCGGGGGTGTGGATGTCGCCGTGGGGCGGCTACGGCGACCCGCGGGAGCAGCGTCTCCGCTACGGACGCGAACAGGGGTTCGAGACCAACGCCGCTGGCTTCGCCCTCTCCGGCCCGCGCTACTACGCGCGCTTCCGCGAGACGGCGCTCGACATGATCCGCACCTACGGCGTGAACCAGTTCAAGTTCGACGGGACGGGGAGCGCCTCGAGCAGCACGCCGGGGAGCCAGTTCGACAGCGACTTCGACGCGGCGATCGGTCTCATCGCCGAGCTGCGCGCCGAGAAGCCCGACCTGTACGTGAACCTCACGACGGGGACGTACCCCTCGCCCTTCTGGCTCAGGTACGCCGACTCGACGTGGCGCGGCGGCGACGACCACGCTTTCGCCGGCGTGGGCACCGACCGCCAGCGGTGGATCACCTACCGCGACGGCGACACCTACGGCGGCGTGGTGCGGCAGGGGCCGCTCTATCCCCTCAACGCGCTGATGCTGCATGGGCTCATCTACGCCCGGCACGCCCACGGTCTGATGACCGACCCGGGGGACGACTTCACGAGCGAGGTCCGCGCCTACTTCGGCACGGGGACGCAGCTGCAGGAGATGTACGTCACGCCCGCGCTCCTCACCGCCGCGAACTGGGACGCGCTCGCCGAGGGGGCGCAGTGGTCGCGCCGCAACGCCGACGCCCTCGTGGACACGCACTGGATCGGGGGCGACCCGTGGCGGCTCGAGCCGTACGGCTGGGCGTCATGGTCGCCGGCGAAGGCGACGCTGGTGCTGCGGAACCCACAGGATGCGCCGCAGAGCATCGCGGTGGACGCGGCCGATGCGTTCGAGCTCCCGGCGGGCGCACCGCGCCGCTACCGGGCGCGGAGCCCATGGCAGGCGGACCGGGGACGCGCCCCGATCGCGCTCGCCGCCGGCACGCCGCACGTCTTCCGGCTGGCGCCGTTCGAGGTGCTGACGTTGGACGTGTCGGCCTAGCGCCGCAGCGGGACGAGCGGCCGCAGGAAATGCACGGCCAGCAGCCGCTGCTCCTCCGTGTACCCCGGCGGGTGGCGCTCCCGCAGCAGCCGCGTGACGGCGGCGATGTGGTCCACCAAGACGATGGAGGGGACGACCTCGCGGAACGACATGTCGACGGTGAGATCCTGCAGGCGATAGTTGGCCCGTTGCGGGTTCGTGAGGCGAACGGTCACCTGGCGCACCTGGTAGGACGCGGAGTCGAGGTAGGCCGATCCTTCCACGTCGGGTAAGCGCAGTTCCCCGGGCGGGAGGAAGTCCACCCGGATGACCCGTCTGCCGTCCGCGGTGGTCAGACCCGCCAGGTAGAAGCAGTGGGCTGCCTGGAAGGTCGAGTCGGCGAGGTCCGGCAGCGTCGGGAGGAGGAGTCGGCGCGTGCCCCAGCCGACCTCGAAGATGACCTGGCCGGGGACGTAGTGCCAGCGCGCGTTGGTGCGCATCGTGACCGTATCGGAACTGTAGACGTGCGTCTCGCCCGTGGCGTCGAGCTCACCGAAGGCCCGTGCCATCCGGTACTCCGCGGGGTAGGAGTCGGCCAGGAGCCGGTACCGATCCGCGTTCTCACTCAACTGCTCGAACACGGCCGCCAGCTGGGGATGCAGGACCGAGTCGGGCGGTCCGGGTCGCGCGCACTGCGCCGGCGCCGAGATGGTGACCTCGGAGAGCTGTACCAGGACGGGCGCGAGGCGGAGCGTCAGGGTGAGCGCGCTGTCGGGCGGCACGGCGACGGCGGTGTCGAGGGGGCTGAAACCGACCTGGCGGACGAGGAGGCGATGCGGCCCCGGGGGGACATCTTCGAATCGGAACGCGCCGCTGTCGTCGGCGAAGCGCTGGCGCGCGCCGGGGGTGAGGACGACAATCGCGTAGGGGATGCGTTCACCCGAGGCGGCCCTCACCTCACCGCGCACCGATCCGGGAGGCTGTACAGGCCCCTGGGCCCGTGCGGTCGACCATGCGGCGGCGGCCGTGAGCACTGCCGCAGCTGCGGCGTGTTGGAGAACGGGGCCGATCCTCCGCTGGCGCGTGGCGCATTCACCCGTTGTAGCTGGGGCGAAGTTACACCCGAACGCTCCCCGGGCGCACGCCCGGTCCGTGCGGGCGGGGCGGGGCCCCGCCCGTTAGTTTTCCCTACCGTATGACGCTCCCCGAAACCGGCGGCGCCCCGGGCGCCCCCGGCACGGACACCCCCGACGCGGCAGTGCCCGCGCCGCGCGGCGGCTTCACCACCACCGACGGCCTCCTCACGCTGATGACCCTCATATGGGGCATCAACGTGATTGTGGTGAAGGCCGCGCTGGACGTCTTCAGCCCCCTCGCCTTCAACGCCTTCCGGTTCACGATCGGCGCCGTGGTGATCGCCCTCGTGGCGCGGCGCCTCGGCCGCGGCAGGCCCGCGCGCGCCGATTGGGGACGCCTCGCCCTCCTCGGCATCCTCGGCAACTTCATCTACCAGGTCGCGTTCATCGAGGGACTCGACCACACCCGCGCCGGGAACGCGTCCCTCATCATGGGCACGGGGCCCATCTACACCGCGCTCTTCAGCCACCTGCGGGGCCACGAGCGCGTCCGCGGCCGCGACGCCGCCGGCATCTTCATGTCCATCCTCGGACTCGTGAGCGTCGTCGTCGGGGGAGGGAAGGACGTCGCCTTCGAACAGGGGCTTCTCGGCGACATCCTGATCCTCTTCGGCACGGTCTGCTGGTCGGCGTACACCGTCGGAAGCAAGCCGCTCGTGGACCGCTACGGTTCCATCACCGCGACGGCGTGGACGATGGCCATCGGCGCCGTGCCGCTGGTGCTGATCGGCGCGCCCGATGTGCTGCGCATGAACCTCGCTGCCGTGCCCCTCGCCGGCTGGGGCGCCGTCGTCTACTCCTCGCTCTTCGCGCTGGTGCTGGCGTTCCTCTTCTGGTACCGCGGCGTCGAACGGCTCGGCTCCACGCGCACCGCCACCTACTCCAACTTCCAGCCGGTCATCGTGCTCCTCATCGCCTGGCCGCTCCTCCACGAGACGCCGACGCTGTGGCAGATCGTCGGCGCCGGCGGCATCTTTTCCGGCATCTACCTGACCCGCACGTGAAGCTCGTCCTCTTCGACCTCGACGGCACGCTCCTGTGGACCGACGGCGCCGGGCGCCGCGCCATCCACCGCGCACTGGTGGACGTCCTCGGCACGCCGGGGCCCATCGAGGGATTCCGGTTCGACGGCCGCACGGACGGCGAGATCGTCTCGCGGCTCGCCGAGGGGGCGGGCATCCCTCCCACCGACGGACTGCTGGCGCGCGTGCTCGACCGCTACGTCGCGTGCCTGCGCGAGGAGATCGGCAGGCCGACCCAGCGCACCACGGTCTATCCCGGCGTGCGCGAGCTGCTCGACGCGCTGGAGCCGCGTGCCGACTGCGTGCTTGGCCTCCTCACCGGCAACGTGAGCGAGGGGGCGGGGCTGAAGCTCGCCTCCGGCGGCCTTTCCATCGGGCGGTTCCGCATCGGCGCCTTCGGCTCCGACAGCGCCCACCGCCCCGACCTCCCGGCGGTGGCGCAGCGCCGCGCGAAGGAGGAACTCGGCCTCGACCTGCGCGGGCACGACATCGTCATCGTGGGTGACACGCCCGCCGACGTCACGTGCGGGAACGGCATTGGCGCGCGGGCGATCGGGGTCGCGACGGGGAGCTTCTCGGTGGCGCAGCTGATGGAGGCGGGGGCGTACGCGGCGTTCTCCGACCTCTCCGACACCGAGGCGGTGCTGGAGGCGGTGTTCGGGACGAGGACGTGATGGAGGTGACCGAGGTGATGGAGGTGATCGAGGTGAGGGAGGTAAGGGGTCAGAGGTGAGAGGCCACAGGTGACACGGCCCGGGCCCGAGGGCGCGAGGAGCGCCGCCGCTCCCGCGACGCAGCGCCCCTGGGCCGCGACGCTTGCCCTCGGGCTTACGGTGGTTCTCGCCGCGCCCCTCGCCGCCCAGCAGCTCACCACCGTCCGCATCCCGCTCCGCGGCGTAACGGCGGTGGATTCCCTGCGCCGCCTCGGCATCGACGTCGTCGAGTGGCGGAGCGCGCCCGGCGGCGGCGCCACCGCGGTGGCCGTGGTCGCCCCGCGCGACGCCGGGCTCCTTGCGGCGCACGGGTGGCTCGCCGCGCCGCTCCCGCGCGAGCCCCTCCCCGCCGCGATGGAAGCGCGCCGAGCGGCGCTCGGGCCTGCGGCCTTCGCCGTCTACCGCGATTTCGACGACCCAGTGCGCGGCGTGGCCTCGTACCTGCGCGCCTTCGCCGCGAGCCACGCGAACGTGACCGTGGATTCGTTCGGCGCCACCTGGCAGGGGCGGCCGATGCTCGCCGTGAAGGTGGGGCCCGCCGGCGACAGCCCGGCCCGCCCCAACGTCATCTTCGTTGCCACCTACCATGCCCGCGAGTGGGCCGCGACGGAAATGGCGCTGCGCCTCATCCGCTTCCTCGCCGACTCGCTCTCCGCGCGGCCCGGCGGCGCCGCCCTCCTCGCGAGCCGCGACATCTGGGTCATCCCCGTCGCCAACCCCGACGGCTACGAGTACACCTTCACGAACGACCGGCTGTGGCGGAAGAACCGCCGCGCCAACGCCGACGGCTCCTTCGGTGTGGACCTCAACCGCAACCACGCCGCGTTCTTCGCCTTCGACGACGGCGGCTCGAGCCCGCAGCCCTCGTCGGAGACGTACCGCGGCCCGTCGGCCGAGTCGGAGCCCGAGACCCGCGCCATCGTGGCCTTCCACCGTGCGCACCCCCCCGTGGTCGCAGTCTCATACCACACCTACGCCGACGCCATCCTCTACGGGTGGGGGCACGCCTCGGGGCTCTTCAGCGGCGACGAGGCCGCCTTCGAGGCCCTCGCGGGCACCCCGCTCCAGCCGGGGGCGCTGGACAGCGTGACCGGTTCGAGCAAGACTGCGTACTCGCCGGGGCCGGCGTGGGTGCTCTATCCGACCAACGGTGACTACGACGAGTGGGCGTACCGCGAACTTGGCACGCTAGCGTTCACGGAGGAGATCACCCCCGGCTGCTGCCTGCCGGGCGGCGGCTACTACGGCTTCGAGTTCCCGGACGACGACATGCTCCTGGACCGCGTGTTCCGCGACAATCTCCCCTTCGCCCTGGCGGCCATCGCCGCCGCGGGCGACGCCGGCACCCCCGCGCTCCGCACCGCCGACTCGACCTTCGTGTCGCTGTGGCCGCGTGCGGTGGTGAGCGCCCCCGCCTCGGCCGGAGCGCTGACGCTCGACTACGCGGCGGCGCCCGGGGAGGCGCGGAGCGCCGCGCTCGGCGCCGATTCCCTCGGCGCCGGCCGCTACGGCGCGCGCTACACCGCGACCGACCTAGGCCTCGCGGACGCCATCGCGGAACGCGTCGCCCGCCTCGCCCTCTCCGCCGAGGTCCTCGCCCGCGACGGCGCCGAGTGGAGCGGCACCCCGTGGCACGGGTTCGCGCGGACGATCGACGGCCCCGAAGGGACGCAGTCGTGGTACGGCACGGCCGACACCCTCGTCTCTCCCGACATCGTGGTGGCCGGGCGCACCGGACTCCGGCTCTCCTTCTGGACGAAGCACTTCGGCACCCTCGAAGACTCCGCGAGCGTAGGCCGCGTGGACCTCTCGACAGATGGCGGCGCCTCGTGGACGGAGGTGTGGCGCGTCGTCGGTGAGGCGACGGCGTGGTACCCCCTGTCGGTGCCGCTCACCGCGGCGGCGGGCGCCGCGTCGCTGCGCCTCCGCTTCCGCACCACGTCCATGCCGTGGTGGCTCGACGCCATCCACATCTCCGCCGACGGCGCGGGGATCCTCTCCGCGACCGCGGCGCAGGGGAACCCGCTGACCGTGAACGCCAACCCCGTGCGGGCCGCGCCCCTCGTGGTGCAATGGCCCACCGGCACCGGCAACGCGCGCGCCGAGGTATTCAGCTATACCGGCGCGCTGGTGGCCGACGAGACCTTGGCTGGCGATCCGGGTTTGTGGCGCTGGGACCTCACGACCCGCTCCGGCGCGGCGGTGGCCAACGGCGCGTACATCGTGGTCGTCACGCGCGGCGACGGCGTGCGGTACCGGCGCCGGGTCTTCATCGTGCGTCCCGGGAGCTGAGCGTGAGCGTCATCGGCGTCGGCATCGACATCGTCCCCATCGCGCGGGTCGAAACCATCCTCGCCCGCCACGGCGACCGCGCCCTCCGCCGGCTCTTCACCGCGGGGGAGCGCGACTTCGTCCGCACCCACGCGGCCCCCGCCCTCCACCTCGCCGCGCGCCTCGCCGCCAAGGAGGCCGCCTACAAGGCCCTGAGCGGCGACGAGAACGCCCGCGGCATCGGCTGGAAGGATCTCGA
>JBEKGT010000038.1:0-11427 GCA_050012655.1 Gemmatimonadales bacterium
GGTAGAGCTGGTCCGGGTCGAACCGCGTGTCAGGCTGGAGCCCGAAGAACGTGACGAAGAACGCGCTCGTGCTGTCGGCCATCGAGGAGCGGGCGGCGTTCGCCATGTCGGTGGCGCGCGAGCGCTTCAGCGCCCGGAGCGAGGCGTAGGTGTCGGGGGCGAGGAGCCGGATGACGCGCTCGTCGAGGGGGAGGACGCGCACGGTCAGGTTCGTGGTGCTGAGGATGACGGCGATCTGGTCCTGCCGCAGGGAGCCGTAGCCCGCGGGCGGGAGGTCCTGGGCCGCGAGCGCGGCGCAGGCGCCCGAGGCCGCCAGAAGGAGGGCCGCGCTAACCGAGAAACGCCAGGACGCTCTCACGGAGTTCCTCCATCCCCTCGCTGGTGCGGGCGCTGGTCACGACGCACGCCTCCTCGTCGAGGCCGAGGGCGACCGTCACGGCGCGCAGCCGGGCGGGGCGGCGCGCGCGCGGCACCTGGTCTGCCTTCGTCAGCACCGCGAGCGCCGGCACGCCGCGCGCGGCCAGCACCTCCCCGATCGCCGCGTCATCCGCCGACGGGTCGCGCCGCAGGTCAAGGAGCCAGAGCACGCCGGCCAGCTGCGGCCGGGACGCCAGGTACCCGTCGACGAGCTTGCGGTAGCCGGCCCGGTCGCTCCGGCTCGCCTGCGCCCACCCGTACCCCGGCACGTCCACGAGATAGAGGCGCTCGCCCCACGTGAAGACGTTGAGGGCCCTCGTCTTCCCCGGGGTGCGGCTGGTCCGCGCCAGCGCCCGGCGTCCCACCAGGCGGTTGAGGAGCGTGGACTTGCCGACGTTCGAGCGGCCGACGAGCGCGATCTCGGGGCGCTCGGGTCCGGGCACCGGGGCGTCGGGCGTCACGAGGGAAGTGACGTAGGCACTCAACAAAAGCCCCCTCGCCGGGGAGGGGGCCGCGTCGGCGGTCACTCAGGCCTCTTTCTTGGCTCGCTGCGGCTCGGTCACCAGCAGCGGCGGCCGCCCCTCCAGAATGCACTCCCGCGTCACGACGACCTCGCTCACGTCCTCGCGGCCGGGCAGGTCGTACATGATGTCGCGCATCACGTCCTCGAGGATGGCACGCAGGCCCCGCGCACCGGTACCGCGCTTCAGCGCCTTCTGCGCGACCGCCAGCAGCGCCTCCTCCTCGAAGGTGAGCCGCACGTCCTCCAGTTCGAAGAGCTTCTTGTATTGCTTCGAGAGGGCGTTCTTCGGCTCGACGAGGATCCGCACCAGCGAGGCCTCGTCCAGCGTCTCGAGGCTCACGACCACGGGGAGACGCCCCACCAGCTCGGGGATCAGCCCGAAGCGGAGGAGATCGTCGGGCTCCACTTCTGCGTACGGGTTGTGCTTGGCCTGCTGGGGCACGCCGCTGGCCACCTCGTCCTTGGTGAAGCCGATCTGCCGCCTCCCCGTCCGGCTCTCGATGATCTTGTCGAGGCCGTCGAAGGCGCCGCCGCAGATGAAGAGGACGTCGCGGGTGTTGACCTGGATGTACTCCTGCTGCGGGTGCTTGCGGCCCCCCTGCGGCGGCACCGAGGCCACCGTGCCTTCGAGGATCTTGAGCAGCGCCTGCTGCACCCCCTCGCCCGACACGTCCCGCGTGATGCTCGGGTTCTCGCTCTTCCGCGCGATCTTGTCGATCTCGTCGATGTAGACGATGCCGCGCTCGCACTCGCCGACGTTGAAGTCTGCCGCCTGGAGCAACCGCACCAGGATGTTCTCCACGTCCTCGCCGACATAGCCTGCTTCGGTGAGGGTCGTCGCGTCGGCGATCGTGAAGGGGACGTCGAGGAGGCGCGCCAGCGTCTGCGCCAGGAGTGTCTTGCCGACCCCGGTGGGGCCGATGAGGAGGATGTTCGACTTCTCGAGCTCGACCTCCCCGTCCTTCGCCGCCTGGGAGTTGATCCGCTTGTAGTGGTTGTAGACGGCGACGGCCAGGGTCTTCTTCGCCTGCTCCTGCCCGATGACGTACTGGTCCAGGATCTCCTTGATCTCGACCGGGGTCGGGACCTGGGTGATCGCCTCCTGGACTTCGCGCTCCTCGTCCTCCGCCAGGATCTCGTTGCAGAGCGCGATGCACTCGTTGCAGATGTAGACCGACGGCCCGGAAATGAACTTCCGGACGGCATCCTTCGACTTGCCGCAGAAGGAACAGCGCAGGTGCCGGTCGTTGGTCATCGGCCTCGGTCTCGCCCTGACGGGGACAAGTCCAATATCCGTCGCGGCTTACGACGCGTCAAGCGGCTTCCCCACGGCGGCGGCGTCCAGCTCGATCCGGTTCGCGATCACGTTGTCTACCAGGCCGTAGGCCTTCGCCTCGTCGGCGGACATGAATCGGTCGCGGTCCATGTCCTTCTCGATCTGCTCGAGGGGCTGCCCCGTGTGCTTGGCGTAGAGCTCGTTCAGCTTGCCCCGGAGGTAGAGGATCTCACGGGCCTGGATCTCGATGTCGGCCGCGGTCCCCTGGGTGCCGCCCGAGGGCTGGTGCATCATGATCCGGGCGTGGGGCAGGGCGCTGCGCTTGCCGGGCCGCCCGGCGGCCAGGAGGAACGAGCCCATCGAGGCCGCCATCCCCATGCAGATGGTGTTCACCGGGGCCTTGAGGAACTGCATCGTATCGTAGATGGCCATCCCGGCCGACACGATCCCGCCCGGCGAGTTGATGTAGAGGTAGATGTCCTTCTCCGGGTTGTCGGCCTGGAGGAAGAGGAGCTGGGCGATGATGATGTTGGACACGTCGTCGTTGATCGGCACGCCGAGGAAGACGATCCGGTCCATCAGCAGGCGCGAGAAGATGTCGTAGGTGCGCTCGCCGCGGCTCGACCGCTCGATGATGTACGGCGGATACAGTGTCACATGGGTTCCATGGGCTGACGGTCCTGGCCCGACCTAGCGGGCCGCCGGCGCATCCTCGACCTCGCTCAGCGCGAGGAGGTGCGCGAACACCTTCTCCTCAGTGATGGAGCGCTCCAGCTCCCGCAGGCGCCCCGCCTTCTCCAGCGCGCCGTACACGGCCGCCGGCGTCTCGTTCCGTCGTGCGGCCAGCTCCGCGATCCGCGTGTCGAGTTCCTGCTCCGAACAGGCCAGCTTCTCCTTCTCGGCGACCGCGTCGAGGATGAGGTCGCGCCGCACCGACGCCTCGACCACCGGGGCCATCTCGGTCACGAACTGCTGCAGCTGGCCCTCGGGGACGCCGTATGCCTTGGCGTAGGCGAGCACCGCCCGGTCCCGCAGCGAGGGCGGGACCGACACGTTGTTCGCCGCCGCCAGCTGCTCCACGAGCTGCGAGCGCACCTCGGCATCGGACTCGCGCTGCGCCGACTCCTCGAGGTCGTGCCGGACGGCCTGCCGCAACTCCGCCACCGACTCGAACGCGCCCGCCTCGCGCGCGAAGTCGTCGGTCAGCTCGGGGAGGTCCTGCCGCTTCACCTCGTGCAGCGTCACCCGGACCCGGCGGGACTGCCCGCGTCGCGCGGCGTCGGGGTGGTCGTCGGGGAAGCGGATGTTCCCCTCCCAGGTGCCGCCGGGGTCGAGGGCCATCAGCTGCGCCTCGAGATCGGGGAGCCCGCGCCCCTGCCCGAGGACGAAGCGCACCGGCTCCGGCGCCTCGGGGGACGCGTCGTCGAGGTTGACGATGGTCGCCTCGACGAGGTCGCCCGGCTTCGCCCGCTCGGTCGCCGGGATCCAGGGCGCCTTCTGTTCGCGGACGGCGAGGAGCTGTGCCTCGACCATGTCCTCGCTCACCCGGTGCGCGTGCCGGCCCAGCCGGAATCCGCCGAGGCGCTCGAGCGCCAGCTCGGGCTTCACGTCCACCAGGAGCTCGAAGGTGAGGGGGGCGCCTTCCTCGAAGCTCAGGTTGCGGATCTGCGGGTCGCCGATCGGCTGCAGCGACTCCTGCTCCCGGGCCTTCTGCCACGTCTCACGGACCAGGTCCTCGAGCGCGGTCTGCCGGATGGCATCCGCGAAGCGGCGCCGCACTACGTCGCGCGGCACCTTCCCCTTCCGGAATCCGGGCATCCGGGCCTGGCGGGCGAGATGAGTGGTGGCCTCGTCCTCGGCCCGGCGGACGCGCTCCGGCGGGACCGTGACGGCGAACGTCCGGCTGGCCGCATCCTTCGCGGCGACGGTGATGGCGATGTCAGGCACGGTCATAGTGCGAAAGGGGGGATTCGAACCCCCACGGGTTGCCCCACGGGCTCCTAAGGCCCGCGCGTCTGCCAGTTCCGCCACTTTCGCGCAGACCCCAAAGATAACCCGGGCCTGCGCCGCTCACGAGCCGCCAGCCTCCGGGGGGCCCGAGCGCAGCGACGGCGTAAGTCGCTGGCGCACGGCACCCTGCGGGAGGAGGTCTGTGCGCCGCCCGCCGAAACGACGGGCGCCCGCGGCTGCGGGCGCCCGTGCGTGTCGCCTGCGACCGAACCCGCGCGCTAGCCGCGGACGCGGATCCGGACGATGCGGGTCTGTGCGAGCTGGACGTTGTAGACCCGGAGCTGCACGACGTCGCCGCGGTGGGCGCCCTGGAGCGCGTGCTGGAACTCGTCTGTGGAACGGACCCGCGCGTCGTTGACGGCGAGGACCAGCTCCGGACCGCCGCGATCGGGCGGCAGCAGCTTGCCCCACGAGGGGCCGCCCTCCTCCACGTCGGAGACGAGCACGCCGCGCTGGTCGTCGCTCAGGCGCGCTTCCCGCAGGAAGTCGGCAGAGGGGACCTCGACCGCGATGCCGAGCTTCCCCTCGGTCGCCTTCGGCGCGGCGGCGCCGGAGTCATTGGAGGCCACCTGCTCGCCGTCGGTCGGCGCCTGCGCCAGCCGGACGTCGTAGGTGTGCCGCTCGCCGCCATGCCGCACCACCGTCACGCGCACCACCTCGCCGGGCCGGCGGAAGCCCACCAACTGCTGGAGCTGGGCGACGTGGTCCACCACCGAGTCGTTCAGGGCCACGATGACATCGCCGGGCTGGAGCCCCGCGGCGCGCGCGGGCGAGTTCTTGCCGCTGTAGTCGTTGACCACCACGCCCTTGATCTCGTGGAGGCCGACGTAGTCGGCGTCCTCCGGGGTGATTTCCCTGATCCCCACGCCGAGGATGGCGCGTTGCACGTGGCCGGTGGAGATGAGGTCGTCCATCACCCGGCGCGCCAGGTTGATCGGGATCGCGAAGCCGTAGCCCGCGTAGTAGCCGGTCTGCGACGCGATCGCGGCGTTGATCCCTACGACCTCGCCCCGCGCGTTGACCAGCGGGCCCCCCGAGTTGCCGGGGTTGATGGCGGCATCGGTCTGGATGAAGTCCTGGATCGAGTATTGCTGGTTCGGGTCCACCAGGCCGGGAAGGTTGCGCCCCTTGGCGCTGATGATCCCCGCGGTCACGGTGAACTGGAACTCGAGCGGGTTGCCGATGGCCAGGACCCACTCGCCCACGCGCGAGCTCTCGGAGTTGCCGAGGGCCACGGCGGGGAGGTGGTCGGCGTCGATCTTGATGACGGCGACGTCGGTGGCGGGGTCGCGCCCGATCACCCGCGCGGTGAACTCGCGGTTGTCAAGGAGCTTGACGATCACGCGGTCGGCGTCCGCGACCACATGGTTGTTGGTGAGGATGTAGCCGTCGGCCGAGACGATGAAGCCGGAGCCCGACCCCTCGCGGTACTGCGGCTCCCGCTGGCGGAAGAAGTCCTGGAACTCCCGCGGGATGCCTTGCAGCTGCGGCGTCGGGCGGGCGCGGTGCTCGCTGCGGATGAAGACCACCGCCGGCTTCACCGCGTCGGCGACGTCGGCGAAGCTTGGGAGGGTGGCGCCGTCGGCGCCGCGGGCGGCGACCGGTTGCCCCGTCAGGAGCGGCCGGGTCCGCGGCGACTGCTCCGCCCGGCCGGGGCGGGGCAGGTCCAGGGCCGAGGCGAACGCGATCCCCAGGCCGAAGGCCACCACGACGATGCTCGACAGCTTCAGCAAGTCACGCCCGCGCGACGACATAGGCTGCTACCCCCGCAGATGAGTCTGGTCCGGATTCCTGTATACCCGGCTCCCAGCCGGTGGTTCTACTTCTTCTCCTGGTCGTCCACAATCTCGTAGTCGGCCTCGACCACGTCCTCCGGCTTCTTCGGCTCCTCTGGAGGGGCCCCCCCCGCCGGCGCCTCGGCCCCCGGCTCGCCGGAGGGCTGCGCCTGCTGGTAGAGGGACCGGCCGGCCTCGCTGTAGGCCGCCTGCAGCGCCTCGGACGCCTTCTTGATCCCCTCCGCATCGCCCGCGCGCAGCGCCTTCTTCGCGCCGTCCAGCGCCTCGTCGAGCCGCTGCTTCATCGACGCCTCGAGGCGGTCCGACCACTCCTTGGCGTTCTTCTCGACGTCATAGACCATCGCGTCGAGCCGGTTCCGCGTCTCGATCTCCTCGCGCCGGCGCTTGTCCTCCCCCGCGTGCGCCTCCGCATCCTTCACCATCCGATCGATCTCCTTGTCCCCCAGGCCGGAGGAGGCCTCGATGCGGATCTTCTGCTCCTTCCCCGTCGCCTTGTCCTTCGCGGAGACGTGCAGGATGCCGTTCGCGTCGATGTCGAACGTCACCTCCACCTGCGGCATCCCCCGCGGGGCCGGCGGGATGCCCGTCAACTGGAACTTGCCGATGGTGCGGTTGTCCCGCGCCATCTCGCGCTCGCCCTGCAGGACGTGGATCTCCACCGTCGTCTGGTTGTCGTCGGCCGTGGAGAAGATCTCCGAACGCTTCGTCGGGATGGTGGTGTTCCGCGGGATTAGCACCGTGGTCACGCCGCCCAGCGTCTCGATCCCCAGCGACAGCGGCGTCACGTCGAGGAGGAGGATGTCCTTCACCTCGCCGGCGAGCACGCCCCCCTGGATCGCCGCCCCGATCGCCACCACCTCGTCGGGGTTCACGCCCTTGTGCGGGTCCTTGCCGAAGAAGGACTTCACGATCTCCTGGACCTTCGGCATCCGCGTCTGCCCGCCGACCAGGATCACCTCGTCGATCTCCGTCGGCTTGAGGCCGGCGTCCGCCAGCGCCCGCTCCATCGGCGGGATCGTCCGCTTCACGAGGTCGTCCACCAGCTGCTCGAGCTTGGCGCGCGTCAGCGTCAGGTTCAGGTGCTTGGGGCCCGCCTGATCGGCCGTGATGAAGGGGAGGTTGATCTCCGTCTGCATCACCGTCGAGAGCTCGCACTTGGCCTTCTCCGCCGCTTCCTTGAGGCGCTGCAGGGCCATCGCGTCCTTCGACAGGTCGATCCCCTGGTCCCGCTTGAACTCCGCCACCAGCCAGTCGATGACGCGCTGATCGAAGTCGTCGCCGCCCAGGTGCGTGTCCCCGTTCGTGCTCTTCACCTCGAAGACGCCCTCGGCCAGCTCCAGCACCGAGATATCGTACGTGCCGCCGCCGAGGTCGTAGACCGCGATCTTGTGCTCCTTCTTCTTGTCCATCCCGTAGGCGAGCGCCGAAGCCGTCGGCTCGTTGATGATCCGGACCACGTCGAGGCCCGCGATCTTCCCCGCGTCCTTCGTCGCCTGCCGCTGGCTGTCGTTGAAGTAGGCGGGCACCGTGATCACCGCCTTCTCCACCTTGTGCCCCAGGTAGTCCTCGGCGGTCTGCTTCATCTTCTGCAGCACCATCGCCGAGATCTCGGGGGGCGAGTACCGCTTCCCGCCGATATCCACCGAGGCCATGTCGCCCGTCCCCGCGACGACCTTGTAGGGGACTTTCTTCGTCTCCTCCGTCACTTCGCCGGTGCGCCGGCCCATGAACCGCTTGATCGAGAAGACCGTGTTCATCGGGTTCGTGACCGCCTGCCGCTTGGCCACCTGCCCGACCAGCCGCTCCCCGTCCTTCGTGAACGCCACCACCGACGGAGTCGTGCGCCCGCCCTCGGCGTTCGGGATGACCACGGGGTCGCCGCCTTCCATCACCGCGACGACGGAATTCGTGGTGCCTAGGTCGATGCCGATGATCTTCTCCGCCATTGTCGAGTACTCCGCGTGCAGATGGTTTGGATGCGCTGCCTTACCAGAGAGTCGCGGGGCAAGGGCTGTGCCGCCGGAAAGCTACCGTTTTCTGCCAAAACGGCACCTTCAGGCGGGCTTGTGGCGTGGATTCCCCGGGCCTTAGGTTCCGCGCGTGATTCCCTACCGCGATGAGAACGTCATCGAGCGGACGCCGGTCGTCACCCTCGCCCTCATCGCCGCCAACGTGCTGGTTTGGCTGTTCGTCCAGGGGGCGGGTGGCACCCACGTGGCGGCGGACGGGACGGTGACGGGGCTGGCGGCGTCGGTCTGCAACCTCGGGCTGATCCCGGGGGAGCTGACGCTGCGCGTGCAGCCAGGGACCGGGTACGAGATGGGGGACGGGCTGGTCTGCACAATGGACGCGGGCCGGCAGTGGAGCCACGTGCTGACGTCCATGTTCCTCCACGGTTCGTGGATGCACATCATTTTCAACATGTGGTTCCTGTGGCTCTTCGGGAACAACGTCGAGGACTCGATGGGCCGCACCCGCTACGTGGCCTTCTACCTCCTCGCGGGGGCGGGCGCAGCGGCCGCCCAGGTGCTTGCGGACCCCTCCTCGCCGTACCCGATGGTGGGCGCGTCGGGCGCGATCAGCGGGGTGATGGGCGCGTACGTGGTGCTCTACCCGCGGGTGAAGGTGTACACGCTGGTGCCGATCGGGTTCTTCCTCACCTCCATCGCGCTGCCGGCGTGGGCGATGCTGGGCTTCTGGATCCTGCTGCAGGTGCTCGGGGGCCTCGGGGGCTCGGAGGGGGGCGTGGCGTTCTGGGCGCACATCGGCGGCTTCCTTGTGGGGGCGGCGACGATCCGGCTGTTCGCGCGGAGCGACTACGTCGTGCGCCGCCGCGCGGCGGCTTGGGCTCCGCAGCGCGTCGGGTGGCCGCGGTGAGGCCGAAGCGGGGGGCCTGGCATTTGACGTGCGCGTGCCGCTCGCGCAAACTCCGCTGACGTGACCACCACCCGCGATCCCATCCGATTCCAGTGGCTCGCCGAGCGCCCCGCGTCCGGCGAGCGGCGCGCGGGCGACGCCGCGCCCCCGCCGCGCAATCCGGGGGGCCCTCTCGACCTCGAGTGGGTGCTCGCGGGGCGTGTGAACCGGAGCGCCGCCGAGCGGCGCGCCGAGACGCTCCCCAAGCGGCGGACGGTGAAGAAGGAGTGGCAGGCGGCGTGGCTGCTGCGCGCCGTCACGCTCATGGACCTGACGACGCTCGCGGGCGACGACACGCCGGGGAACGTGCGGCGGCTGTGCGCGAAGGCGCGCCGGCCGGTCCGCGCCGACCTCCTCGAGGCGATGGGGGTGTCGGCGCTCCCGATCCGCTGCGCGGCGGCGTGCGTCTACCACGCCCTCGTGCCCGCGGCGGTCGCGGAGCTGGCGGGGAGCGGGATCCCCGTTGCGGCGGTATCGGCGGGGTTCCCGGCGGGGCTGAGCCCGCTGCCGCAGCGCATCGCTGAGGTGCGCGCGTCGGTCGCGGCGGGCGCCGGGGAGATCGACATCGTCATCACCCGCGGCCACGTCCTCGGCGGGCGCTGGCAGGCGCTGTACGACGAGATCCGCGCGTTCCGCGAGGCGTGCGGCGAGGTGCACCTCAAGGCGATCCTGGGAACGGGGGAGCTGGCGACGCTCACCAACGTGGCGCGCGCCAGCCGCGTGGCGATGCTCGCCGGCGCCGACTTCATCAAGACCTCGACGGGGAAGGAGGCGGTCAACGCGACGCTCCCCGTGGGGCTGGTGATGGCGCGTGCCATCCGCGAGTACGGGGAGCGCACCGGCGTCGCCGTGGGATTCAAGCCGGCGGGCGGGATCCGCACCGCGAAGGGTGCGCTCGACTGGATGGTCCTGATGAAGGAAGAGCTGGGCGACGCGTGGCTCTCGCCCGGCCTCTTCCGGCTGGGCGCGAGCGGGCTCCTCACCGACATCGAGCGCCAGCTCGAGCACTTCGCGACCGGGCGCTACTCGGCCGCCTACCGCCACCCGATGGTGTGACATCGTGACGACGCCCCTGGATCGCCTCTTCGAGACCCTGCCGTGGGGCCCCGCGCCCGAGAGCGCCGCCGCGGCGCAGGAGTGGCTCGACGCCCACGCGTGCCACTTCGGGATGTTTATCGGTGGCCGGTGGGTCCCGGGCGCGGGGGGCGAGACGCTCGCCTCTGTGAACCCCGCGACCACCGAGCCCCTCGCCACGGTGGCGCAGGGGAACGCCGTGGATGTGGACGCGGCGGTGGCTGCTGCGCGCGAGGCGCAGGCGGGCTGGGCCGCGCTCTCCGACCACGCGCGGGCGCGGCACCTTTACGCGTTGGCGCGGACGGTGCAGCGCAACGCGCGGCTCCTGGCGGTGCTCGAGTCGCTCGACAACGGCAAGCCGATCCGCGAGACGCGGGACATCGACGTCCCGCTGGTGGTGCGGCACTTCTACCACCACGCGGGGTGGGCGCAGCTACGCGCCGCGGAGTTCCCCGGCCTCGAGCCTGTCGGGGTGGTCGCGCAGATCGTGCCGTGGAACTTCCCGCTGCTGATGGTCTCGTGGAAGGTGGCGCCGGCGCTGGCGGCCGGGAACACCGTGGTGCTGAAGCCCGCGGAGTTCACGCCTCTCACTGCGCTCTGCTTCGCGGAACTCGCGCAGGAGGCGGGGCTCCCACCGGGCGTCCTGAACGTGGTGACGGGGGATGGTCGCACCGGCGCGCTGCTGGTCGAGCATCCCGGCGTGGACAAGATCGCCTTCACCGGCTCCACGGAGGTCGGCCGCATCATCCGCCGGGCCACGGCGGGGACGGGGAAGAAGCTCACCCTCGAACTGGGGGGGAAGAGCCCGTTCATCGTGTTCGAGGACGCGGACCTCGATGGCGTCGTGGAAGGGGTGGTGGACGCCATCTGGTTCAACCAGGGGCAGGTCTGCTGTGCGGGGTCGCGGCTCCTGGTGCAGGAGAGCGTGGCGGAGCGCCTGCTGGAGAAGCTGCGCGCGCGGATGGAGAAGCTCCGGGTGGGTCCGCCCCTCGACAAGGCGGTGGACATGGGCGCGATCGTGGCGCCGGTCCAGCTGGAGCGGATTCGCTCGCTGGTCGCGAAGGGGGTGGAGGAGGGCTCCCAGGTCTGGCAGCCGTCGTGGGCGTGCCCGACGGAGGGGTGGTTCTACCCGCCGACGCTCTTCACCGACGTGGCCCCCGCCTCGACTATCGCGCAGGTCGAGATCTTCGGGCCGGTGCTGGTGAGTCTCACCTTCCGGACCCCCGAAGAGGCGGTCGCGCTGGCCAACAACACGCCGTTCGGGCTGGCGGCGAGCGTCTGGTCGGAGAACATCAACCTGGCGCTCGACGTGGCGCCGAAGCTGAAGGCGGGCGTGGTGTGGATCAACGCCACGAACCTGTTCGATGCGGCGGCGGGGTTCGGCGGCTACCGGGAGTCGGGGTTCGGGCGCGAGG
>JBEKGT010000039.1:0-11329 GCA_050012655.1 Gemmatimonadales bacterium
CGACATGAACACGCCCGGTTCGCCGAACTGGCGCGCCCCGTTCATCAGGAACTCCATCGAGAGGATCGTCTTGCCGCACCCGGGGCCTCCGCAGACCAGCGTCGGCCGGCCCCGCGGCAACCCACCCCCGGTGATCTCGTCCAGCCCCTGACTGCCCGTCGGGGACTTGGGGACGGCGTGGACCAAGGCGGGACGTGTCGCTGTGCTCGGGCTCATGGGCTTGCACCGTGGGCGGCTCACGGGAGGGGCGCGCTGGAGGACGCCGGCGGGGCCGGCGTCCGCGGACTTGAGCGTCACGGACGTGAGTCTGGACTCGGCAATACTACATCCCGGGAACGAGCCCCCGCCAGTCCGTCTCCACCCTGGCGCCCGGGGCGCCAAGGTAGCTTCTCTGGAGGAGCTTGGAGACCACGGACCGCGATGCGGGGTGGACGCCGTGCGGAAGCTCTTTTTCCAGATGATGGTCTCGCTCGACGGGTACCACGAGGGCCCGGGCCACGCGCTCGACGGGCACGTCACGGCGGGGCCGAGCGGCCGGCCTCGTCCGGGCGGCTCTTGACGCATTCCCATATGGGCATATAATACCGTCGTGGCCCGCCTGGCAACGACCTCGGACGCGTTCAACGCCGTCGCGGAACCGCGGCGGCGGCAGATCCTCACCCTCCTCACTCGCGGCGAGCGATCGGTGGGGGAGGTGGCGCGGACGCTCCGGGTGCGGCAGCCCCAGGCCTCCAAGCACCTGCGGGTGCTGCGGGAGGTCGGCCTCGTCCGCGTGAGGGTCGCGGGGCGGCGGCGGCTGTACGCATTGCACGGCAAGGGCCTGAAGCCCATCCACGACTGGGTCCAGCCCTTCGAGCGCTGCTGGAACCAGCGCCTCGACCGCCTGGGCCGGTACCTCGAGGACGTGAAGAAGGAGGGGCGCCATGGACGCACGCGCTGATCAGCCCGCCGCCACTCAGAAGGAGGTCGTCATCGTCCGGGTCTACGACGCGCCACGCCGCCTCGTCTTCGCGGCGTGGTCGAGGGCCGAGCACCTGATCCGCTGGTGGGGGCCCAACGGGTTCAGCGTCCCCGCCTGCACGGTGGACTTCCGCCCCGGCGGGGGGTTCGACCTCTGCATGCGGGGCCCCGACGGGCACGACTACTGGATGAGGGGCGCCTTCCGCGAGATCGTCGCGCCGGAGCGGATCGTCTTCACTTCGATCATCGACGAGGCGGCGAAGCAGGAGATCGTGACGACGGTGACGTTCGCCGAAGCGGGCGGGCGGACGACCCTCACGGTACGGCAGACGGTCCCCGTGAATCCGATGATGGTGCGCGGCCAGAAGCGGGGCTGGACCGAGTCGCTGGAGCGCCTCGCCGCGCGCGTGGCGCAGGCCTGAGTCCGTTCGACGGAGGGGTCGTGAACGACAACGTACTGATGTCCCGCTGGCGCTCCTGGGCGCCGTACCTGCTGAGCGTCCTCAGGATCTGGGCCGCCTTCCTCTTCATGCAGTTCGGGACGGCCAAGCTGTTCGCGTTCCCGGCGGCGCTGATGCCGAACGGGAGCACCGTGGCCCTCGTCTCGCTGCTCGGCGTCGCTGGCATCCTCGAGACGTTCGGGGGCGGACTCCTCCTCCTCGGGCTCTTCACGCGCCCCGTGGCGTTCCTCCTGGCGGGGGAGATGGCGGTGGCGTACTTCTACGGCCACGCGCCGCGGGGCTTCTGGCCGGTCCTCAACCAGGGTTCCCCCGCCGTGCTCTTCTGCTTCGTCTGGCTGTACATCTCGGCGGCGGGCGCCGGCCCGTGGAGCCTCGACGCGCTGCGCACGCGGCGCCGGCCCGGCTCGCCCGGCGGAGGCATGGATGCGCAAGCGTGAGTTCGTCCGGACCCTCGGCGGGGCCTCCCTCGCCCTGCTCTTCGGCGAGGACCTGTGGGCCCGCTACGCCGCGCTGCCGCCGCGCCAGGTGGCGCAGGATGAGGCGTTCTGGGCGCGGATCCGCCGGCAGTTCCTCCTCACCCCCGAGTACATCAACCTCGAGAACGGCTACTACCTGATGCAGTCGCAGCCCGTCCTCGAGGCGTTCATCGGGCGGGTGCGCGAGGTCAACCGGCAGGCCTCGCGCTACATGCGGACGCGCCAGTTCGACGACAAGGCCGCCGTGCGCAACCGCCTCGCCGCGATGGCGGGCGTCACGCCCCAGGAGCTGATCATCACGCGGAACACCACCGAGTCGCTGGACACGGTGATCGGCGGGTTCCACTGGGAGGCGGGGGACGAGGCGGTGATGGCGGCGCAGGACTACGGCGCGATGCTGGACATGTTCCGCCTGCAGGCGCGGCGCCACGGCATCGTGAACCGCGTCGTCTCGCTCCCGATGGACCCGCGCTCCGACGAGGAGATCGTGCAGCTCTACGAGAGCGCCATCACCCCGAAGACGCGGCTCCTGATGGTCTGCCACATGGTGAACATGACGGGGCAGATCCTGCCGGTGGCGAAGATCGCCGACATGGCGCACCGCCACGGCGTCCAGGTGATGGTGGACGGCGCGCACTCCTTCGCGCAGCTCGAGTTCGCCGTGCCCGACCTGCGTTGCGACTACTTCGCCGCCTCGCTCCACAAGTGGCTCGCCTGCCCCCTCGGCGCCGGCATCCTGCACGTGCGGCGCGACCACATCGCCGAGCTCTGGCCGACGTTCGCGGACCTCAGCGTCGCCGACGACGACATCCGGAAGCTGAACCACACCGGCACCCATCCGGTGCACACCGACCTCGCCATCAACGACGCCATCGACTTCCACGAGGGGATCGGGATCCGCCGGAAGGAGGCGCGCCTCCGCTACCTGCAGCGCTACTGGACCGACCAGGTGCGCGGCGTCGGCGGCATCACGCTGAACTCGCCGAGCGATCCCGCGCGCACCGGCGCGATCGCGAACGTGGGCGTGGCGGGGCACGAGCCGGCGGCGCTGATGCAGACGCTCTTCGAGCGGTATCACATCTGGACGGTAGCGATCGATTCGGCCGGGGTGCGCGGGGTGCGCATCACGCCGCACGTCTTCACCTCCACCGCCGATCTCGACGCGCTGGTGCGCGCCCTGCGGGAGCTGGCGGCGTGATGGGCGGGCCGGAGTACCCGTACGAGACCCGCCTCGACATCCTGCACGGGCCGCTGGAGGTGGTGGACATCCGGCCCCTCGTCGAGGCCTGCGCCTTCCAGTGGTACAACCAGTCGCTCTGCAGGGTGAACGATGCGGTGGTGCGGCTCGGCGTGATGCAGGGGGAGTACCACTGGCACAAGCACGACGCCGACGACGAGTCTTTCTACGTCGTGGAGGGGCGGTTCATCATCGAACTTGAGGGGCGATCAGTCGCCCTGGAGCTGCAGCAGGGCTTCGTGGTGCCGCGCGGCGTGGTGCACCGGACCCGCGGCCCCGAGCGCTGTGTCATCCTGATGGTCGAGAACGCCGGCATCACGCCCACGGGCAGCTAGCGAAGGAGGCGACCATGGCAACTCAGGGAAGCAGCGGCAACGCGAACCACGCCGACGCCGACGATCGCGGCCACCGGGGTGCCGCGCTCGGCTTCCTCGTCCTCCTGCTGACGAGCCTGCTCTCGAACGCCGGCTCCCTCCCGATCGTGCCCGGCGACGCCTTCGACCAGCGGCTCGCGAGCCACCTCGTCCGGGAGCTGGGCGGCGTGGGGTACTTCGGGCAGCTCGGCGCGGGCGTCTGGCTGGCGCTCGCCCTCATCTTCGACGCCCGGCGCGGCACCCGCTTCGCCTTCGGCGCCTGGCTCGTGGCCCTGTGCCTCTACTCGGCGCCGGTGCCCACGCTCTTCGCGGACCTCGCCCTCGCGCCGGCGCTGCTCGTCGCCGCCGGCCTCCTCGCCCTGCTCACCCGCGCGCTGGACCGGGCCACCCGGCTGGACGAGGCCTGACCAGCACCCCCCCGTCCGCCGGGTCGCGCCCGGTGCGGAGAAGGTGTATCGTCTCGCACACCCGGCGGTCCCGCCGCCGGACGCGGACAGCACAAGGGGGCGCGGTGGGCGACCGGCTCGAGACGGTCGTCCTCACGGCGATCGTCAGCTACGTGACGCTGCGCCTCGCCGAGCCCTTCCTCGCGCTGATGGGCCGCACCGGCGTCCGCGTCCTCACCCGCATCGAGGGCTTCCTGCTGGCGGCCGTCGCGACGCGGTTCATCCTCACGGGTCTCAAGGAAGGGTTGGCACCATGAGTGAGCGGTTCGAGACGATCATCCTCGTCGGGAGGCCGGCGGCCGGCAAGAGCGAGGTCTTGGACTTCCTCAAGAAGGTCGTGCCCGCCGAACGGGAGCGCCGCTTCCACATCCGCTTCTTGGCCGAGATCGACGACTTCCCGATGGTGTGGGAGACCTTCGAGATCGACGACTGCCTGCAGAAACTGGGGCAGCCGCGCGTGTTCACCGACACGGACTACTTCTTCCTCGGCGATCACGTCTGGGACCTGTTCATCGAGCGCATCAATCTCGAGTTCCGGAAGCGGCTGACCACCGATCCCGAGTACACCGAGCGGAACACGGTGCTGGTGGAGTTCGCCCGCGGCGGGGATGACGCCTTCGGCCACGCGTTCTCGCTCCTCTCCGACGACATCCTCAAGCGTGCCGGGATAGTCTACGTCAACGTGTCATACGAGGAGTCCCTGCGGAAGAATCGCCGGCGCTTCGACCCGAAGCGGCCCGACTCCATCCTCCATCACTCCCTCAACGATGCGAAGATGGAGCGCTACTACCGCACCAACGACTGGGAACGGCTCACCGGCGGGAAGAAGGCGGGGCGGATCCCCGTCCGCGGCTTCGAGGTCCCCTTCGCCGTCTTCGACAACGAGCCCGAGCAGACCAACGACCCCGCGAAGCTCGGTCCCGCCCTGGAGGAGACCCTCGGCAAGCTGTGGGCCCTGACGCACCCCTTCCCGCGCAGGTAGGGAGCCGCCCTGATGTCGAGCCCCGTGCAGCACAGCCGCGCGTACCGCACGCGCCGGTTCATGAACTGGTTCCCGCTCGGGATCACGTACGCGACCTTCTACATGGGCCGCTACAACCTGAACGTCTCCTCCAAGACGATGATGGACGCGTTCCATCTCTCGAAGGGGGAGTTCGGGACGATCGCCACCGCCGGCTTCTGGACCTACGCGCTGTCGGTGATCTTCAACGGCCCGCTCAGCGACCGCATCGGCGGGAAGAAGGCGATCCTCATCGGCGCGGCGGGCGCCGCGGCCCTGAACCTCCTGATCGGTCTCCTCTTCCTCAGCGGGTGGCAGACCAAGATCGTCGTCGGGATGTCGCTCCTCTACGCCGTCAACCAGTACTTCCAGTCGTTCGGCGCGCTCTCGATCGTGAAGGTGAACGCCCCGTGGTTCCACGTGCGGGAGCGGGGCATCTTCGGCGGGATCTTCGGGATCATGATCTCGAGCGGGTACTTCCTCGCGATGACCGTCGGGGGCTGGATCCTCGCGTGGCTGCCGTGGTTCTGGGTCTTCCTCATCCCCTCCGCCGCCATCGCGACGATGTTCGTGGTGGACCTCGTCCTCGTGAAGGACACCCCGGCGCAGGCGGGCTTCGCCGACTTCGACACCGACGACGCCACGGCCCACGACCTCGACCGCGACAAGCCGGTGGACTGGCACCACCTCATGACGCGGGTCTTCACGAACCCGATCATCATCACCCTCGCCGCCGCGGAGTTCTGCACCGGGTTCGTCCGCCAGGGGCTGATGCTCTGGTTCGTGCCATTCCTGAAGGAGGTCCACAACATCGCGGTGGGGAGCTTCCTCTTCTCCGTCGCCACGATCGGCGTGACGGTGGGCGGGATCGCGGGGGGCCTGCTCTGCGGCTACCTCTCGGACCGCTGGTTCCGGTCGAGGCGTCCACCGGTGGCGTTCCTCTTCTACCTGTGCCAGATCGCGTCGCTCGTCGTCCTGGGCCGCGCCGCAGCCCCCGCCCTCGCGGCGTTCATGATCGGCTTCACCTGCATCTGGATCTTCGGGGTGCACGGGATGCTCACCGGCACCGCCTCGATGGACTTCGGCGGGACGAAGGCCGCCTCGACCGTGGCCGGGATGCTGGACGGCGTGCAGTACCTCGCCTCGGGGCTGACCGGCTTCCTCCTCGGCCACTTCCTCGACAAGCTCGGCTGGGGCGCCTGGACGTGGATGCTCATCCCCTTCTCGGTCATCGGTGCGCTGCTGATGATCCGGCTGTGGAACGCGAGTCCGCTCAAGAGTCGCGCGGCCGCGGCGTAGCGGGGGCGCGACGCGTCAAGTGATCCCGTGGGTGCTCGCCGCTGTCGGAGCGGCATTCGTCACGGCGCTGTCCTGGCGGTCGCTCCGTCAGCCCTCGTCCCACGGCTTCTTCCGGTTCTTCGCGTTCCTCGCCATCCTGTGCCTCATCGCCCTCAACCTCCCCCGCTGGTTCGAGCGGCCATGGTCCCTCCCGCAGCTCGCCTCGTGGACGCTCCTCGTCGCCTCGCTGTTCCCCGCGGTCCTCGGCTTCCGCCTGCTGAGGCGCCGGGGCCGCCCCACGAGACCGGACCCCGGCTCTCCCCTGATGGGCTTCGAGAACACCTCGGCCCTCGTGACGAGCGGCATCTACCGCTTCATCAGGCACCCGCTCTACGCGTCGCTGGTCTATCTGACGTGGGGCGTGGCGCTCAAGTCCGTCTCCTGGCTCACCGCGGGCTTGGCGGTCGTGGCGACCGGCTTCCTCGTCGCCACCGCGAAAGCGGAAGAGGTCGAGAACCTGTCCCGATTCGGGGCGGCGTACGGCGAGTACATGGCCCGCACCCGGCTCTTCGTCCCGTTCATCCTCTGATGAGGCGCCCTCGATGCTGACCCGTCAGGGGCCACCGCACGACGTACGTGATCGTCTACGCGGAGGAGTTCGTCCGGGGCGACCCGTTCGTCCTGGGCGGCGCCGTGGCGAAGTGGACGGTGCGCGAGTGGAACGAGGTCCTGGCGTAGAATCGGAGGCGGCGATGAACCGGATCGGATCCCCTGCGACTTGGCTGGCCGTGGCCGCCCTCGCCATCGGGCCTGCCCTCGCGCCGGCGTCCCTCGGCGCACAGGCGAGCCCCTTCTCCGACTCGCTCTTGGACCAGGCGCGCGCCCTCGCGCGCAGCGGCGCGGGGGAGCGCCCGCGCGCGGTCCACGTCATCAAGCTCGTCGAATCCTCGGGAGCGCTGAGCAGTTACGTCGCCGGCGCGGACAGCCAGCGCGTGCCCTCCTGCTTCCCCGTCTTCCAGATCCGGTATCGTGACCGCTGGATCGTCGTGGACGCCGGGCTGGACCGCGAGGCGATCACCCAGTTCTACGGGCCGAACAACCGCCTCACCTTCTGGCCCGATCGCTACGACCGCATCCAGGCCGCCCTGCGCGACGCGGAGCACGTGGTCTTGACCCACGAGCACCTCGACCACGCCGTGGGCGTGACGCGCGGGCCGTACTTCCGCCAGGTCGCCGCGAAGACCCTCCTCACCGCGGAGCAACTCCAGGCGCTCCTCGCTCCCCCTTCCCGCGGCATCGTGCGCCTCGCTCCTGACACCGCGGCCCTCTTCCCGGTGCTCCACTACGACCGGCTCTATGCACTCGCCCCGGGCGTTGTGCTGATCAAGGCGCCGGGCCACACGCCGGGCTCGCAATTCGTCTACGTCCTGCTCGCGAGCGGCCGCGAGATCCTCCTGGCCGGCGACGTCGCCTGGCAGACGGAGGGGATGGCGACGGGCCGCCAGAAGCCCGACGCCACCGTGCGGGCGCTCGGGGAGGATCAGGGCGCGGTGCAGGCGCAACTCGACTGGGTCCGACGCATCTACGAGGGCGGCACGGTCTCCGTGGTGCTGAGTCACGACAGCCGGTCGCTCGACGCGCTGGTGGCGCGCGGCGTGCTGGTGAGCGACTTCGATCTCACCCCGCCGTAGACCCGCCGCCCGCCTGGGGCCTCGCGAGGTTATCTTGCAGTACATGTCCTCAGGCCGGACGCGCGTCCGCCCTTCCCCGCAGTCCGGCCGGCAACGGCGAGTGTGATCGTGAGCGCGTACAAGACCCAGCAGATCCGCCTCGAGCATCGGGGGCGCACCTTCCACTTCGTTTCGTACGAGGCGCAGGTCGCCAACGAGAAGCACCAGCAGGCCGCGATGCCGCCGACGTGGTACCTGATGCTCGACGGCAAGCGGTGGCCCGTCATCGAGCAGGCGGGCGAGCCGCTCGAACTCGCGGAGCTCGAGCGGCAGTTCGCGGCGTGGCTCGACGAGCACGTCTTCTTCGCCGAGCCGGCCGCGTAGACCTGCCGGGCCCGGGTGGTCACCATCCGCTGCATCTCGCGCCTCCGGCCGTAACGCACCGAGGACGGTGACGACCCCCGCCCCCATTCCCCGCGCCTTCCGCTCGCAGGCAGCGTTCCGCGCCTGGCTGGCGGCGCATCACGCGGTGACGCCGGAGCTGCTGGTGCGGCTCTTCAAGACCAGCGCCGCGCACCGCGGGCTCACCTACGCGCAGGCGCTCGACGAGGCGCTCTGCCACGGCTGGATCGACGGCGTGCGGCGGCGCTTCGACGCCGAGAGCTTCACCATCCGCTTCACCCCCCGGAAGCCGCGCAGCACCTGGAGCCGCGTGAACGTCGCGCACGTCGAGCGGCTGATCGCGGCGGGGCGGATGGCGAAGGCGGGGCTGGCGGCCTACGCGGCGAGGGAAGAGGTGCGCACCGGCCTCTACTCGTTCGAGCGCCGGGCGATGCCGCTCGCCCCCGAGTACGCCAGAGCGTTCCGCGCGAACGCCCGCGCCTGGACCTTCTTCCAGGGAGAGGCGCCCTGGTACCGGCGCATCTGCACCTACTGGGTGATGAGCGCGAAGAAGGAAGAGACCCGCGACAGGCGGATCGCCCAGCTGATCGCCTGCTCGGCGAGGCGCCAGCGGATCCCCCAGCTGGCGCGGCCCTGACGCCGCGATGCCCCGCAATGTTGAGATCAAAGCCCGCCTCCGCGATGCCGACGCCACGCGCCGGCTCGTCGCGGCCGTGGCGGACGGTCCGCCAACGACGCTCGAACAGGCCGACACCTTCTTCCGCGTCGCCGCCGGCCGCCTCAAGCTGCGCGAGCTCGCCGACGGCACGGCGGAGCTCATCCACTACGAGCGGCGCGACACCACTGCCCCCGCCGACTCGCGCTACGCGAAGTGCGCCGTGCCGGACGCCGGCGCGCTACGCGAGCTGCTCGCCGCCGCGCTCGGCGTCCGCGGGCGAGTCGTCAAGCGCCGGCTCCTCTTCCGCGTGGGGCGCACCCGCGTGCATCTCGATGACGTGGAGGGCCTCGGCGCCTTCCTCGAGCTCGAGGTCGAGATGGCCGAGGGGGAGAGCGAGGCGGCCGGCGCCGCCGAAGCCCGGCGCCTGATGCGGCGCTTCGGCATCCCGGAGGACGCGCTCGTCGCCGAGGCGTACGTAGACCTGCTCGAGCGAAGCGGGCGCGGCCCGGCGGCGACGCGGCCGGGCATCTCCCATGATTCTTGACAAAAACAATCGGCATTCTATCCTGGCATCCATGCCCCCACGCACCAGCGCGGCCGTTGCCGCCTTCCTCGCCCAGCTCCACGCCGACCGCCGCCGAGAGATGGAGGCGGTCCGCACGGTGGTCCGCCGCAACCTCCCCGCCGGCTACGAAGAGGCGATGAGCGGGAAGCTCCTCGTCTGGCAGGTGCCGCTCGAGGCGTACCCCGACACCTACAACGGCCATCCGCTCTGGTATACGGCCCTGGCGTCGCAGAAGAACTACCTCTCCCTCTACCTCATGAACGCCTACGGCGATCCGGCGCTCGCCCGCCGGCTCCGCGAGGGCTTCAAGGCGGCGGGAAAGAAGCTCGACATGGGGAAGGCGTGCGTCCGCTTCAAGGCGGCGGAGGATCTGGCGCTCGACGTGATCGGGCAGGTGGTGGCGGCCACGCCGATGGAGCGTTACATCGCGGCAGCGAAGTCCGTGAGGCGGAAGTGAGCATCCGGACTCCTCGACCGAAGGCCGGCGCGGCGCGCGTGGCTCGCCCGGAGCCGGGTGCCGCGCGCCGCATCGCCTTCCTGCGGGCGATCAACGTCGGCGGCCACACGGTCACGATGGACCGCCTGCGGCAGCTGTTCGAGAGGATGGGGTTCCGCGAGGTGGAGACGTTCATCGCCAGCGGGAACGTGGTCTTCGAGGCGGCGGGGAGCGCGGCGTCCACCGAGAAGACGATCGCGGCAGGGCTCGAGAAGGCCCTCGGCCACGACGTCGCGACCTTCGTGCGGACCCCGGCCGAGCTGGCGGATATCGCGGCGTACCAGGCGTTCGGCGCGGCGGACGTGGCGCGCGCCCAGGCGCACTGCGTCGGCTTCCTGGCGGAGCCCCTCGGCAAGGCCGCGGCCGCGAAGCTGATGGCGCTGCGGACGGAGGCGGACGACTTCCACGTGCACGGCCGGGAGATCCACTGGCTCAGCCGCATGAAGCAGAGCGAATCGGCCTTCTCGAACGCCGTCTTCGAGAAGGCCGTCGGCGTGCGGGCCACCTTCCGGGGCGTCAACACCGTGCGGAGAATGGCCGCGAAGTACGCTCCACCGGGCCACGGGAGCGCGTCGTGATGTGCAGGAACGCGGTCCGGTGGGTGTACCGGCTGGAGCGCAACTTCTCCTGGGAGTCGGCTCTCCCCTTCGACCGCGACCGTGCCTACCGCGACGCCTCGGGGACGGTGCGCCTCGTCCTCGAGCGGGGAGGCCGTATCACCGTCCTGCGCGGCTACGCCTGGAACGGCTGCAGCCCGAAGGTCTGCCTCTTCGACATTCTGATCGGTACCCCCGACGGCGTGATCTACGCGCCCACCGGACGCCCAAAATCCTACTTCGCCTCGCTGGTGCACGACGCGCTGTACCAGTTCATGCAGGTGGACGTTCCGGTGCGCCGCGCCGAGGCGGACCGGTGCTTCCTCCGGCTCCTGGGGGAGTCCGACTTCCTCCCGCGCTACATCTATTGGGCGGCGGTGCGGGCACTGGGGTGGCTGGTGTGGCACGGCAAGCAGCGGGTACGCAGGTGGCGCGGCGAAGCGGTGGACCTCGCGGGGCTGCTCGGCGGAGCGGGCTGAGCGGCGCGATCCCAGGGTGCATGCCAATCCCTGGGTCGGACAATCGCAATTCGACGGCGCACGATGCGACCCGTTTCGCTCTTGCGCCGTGAGCCGGCGTCCCGCAGGATGGCGGTACATTCTCCGTGCCGCGCGTCCCACGCTTCACCGGATCCCACATCCCGATGCGCCATCTCCCCCACATCGCGTGCGCCGCACTATCCGTCTCGCTCCTGGTGGCGGGAGAAGCCG
>JBEKGT010000040.1:0-11271 GCA_050012655.1 Gemmatimonadales bacterium
CCGCGACGGGCGCGGCCGCCTCGTCCTCGACTACGACCTCGCGACGCCGATGATGCTGGTGCACTTCTTCCCCGCCGGCCTCCTCGGCCTCGGGCTCACGGCGCTCCTGGCGTCGTTCATGAGCGGGATGGCGGGGAACGTCACCGCGTTCAACACCGTGTGGACGTACGACATCTACCAGAGCTACATCCGGCCGGGGCAGCCCGACCATCACTACCTGCAGATGGGCCGCATCGCGACCGTCGCCGGCGTGGCGATCTCCCTCGCGGCGGCGTACGTGGCGGCGTCGTTCAACAACATCATGGACATGCTGCAGCTCGTCTTCGCCTTCGTGAACGCGCCCCTCTTCGCGACCTTCGCGCTGGGGATGTTCTGGAAGCGGGCGACGGGCCACGGGGCGTTCACCGGGCTCCTCTCCGGCACGCTGGCGGCGGCGGTGCACCATGGCCTCACCCTCCCGGCCGGGGCGCACGTCGGCATCAAGGGCGGCTACCTCGGCGTGCTCCAGACCTTCCCGAGCGAACTGGCGCAGACCTTCTGGACCGCCATCGTCGCGTTCACGACCTGCTTCCTGGTCACGATCGTGGTGAGTGTGCTCACGAAGCCGCGGCCCGACGAGGACATGAAGGGGCTGGTGTACTCGCTGACGCCGATCCAGAAGGACTCGGGGGAGCCGTGGCACCGGCGCCCCGCGGCGCTCGGCGCGGTGGTGCTCCTCGCCGCCCTCGCCCTCAACCTCATCTTCTGGTAGGAGGGCGCGATGCGGCTCGACATCCGCTGGCCGATCGGCCTGATGTTCTCGGTGCTGGGCGCCCTCCTCGCGGTGTACGGCGCGGCCACGATGCACAAGCCGGGCGCGACTTCGAACGGGATCCCCATCAACCTCTCGTGGGGCCTCGTGATGCTCGCGTTCGGGCTGGCGATGCTGGCCGGAGCGAAGGGGGGAAGCAGACCTAGCGCGCCTTGACGCCTCACCCGGGTGGCTGCACGTTGGACCCTCCTTCACCCGGCGCAGCGCCGTGATCGCGTTCTTCCTCGGTTGTTTCGCCTTCGGCGTGATCTTCACGGTGGCCAGCTTCGCGCTCGGCGCCTTCGGCAGCGGGCACGGCATCCACCTGCACGGCCTGGACGCGCTCGGTGCCCACCACGGTGCGGGCGACCTCTCCGGCGGCGCGCACCACGGCGCCACCATCTCGCCGTTCAACCTCAGCACCATCAGCGCGTTCCTGGCCTGGTTCGGCGGCGCGGGGTATCTGCTCACGCGCTATTCACAGTTCACGGCGACGATCGTGCTGGCGCTCTCCGCGGCCATCGGCTTCGTCGGGGGCGGCATCATCTTCGTCGCCATCAGCCGCTACGTGCTGCCGCGGCTGACCGAACTGCGGCCGGAGGACTTCCGGATCCAGGGCGTCATGGGCCACATCTCGAGCTCCATCGGAGCCGGCGGGGTGGGCGAGATCGTGTACGTCCTCGGCGGGGCGCAGAAGGTGGATGGCGCGCGGAGCGTGTCGGGAGAGGCGATCGAGCGGGGCGCCGAGGTGGTGGTGCTGCGCCGAGAGAAGGGGATCGCGTACGTGGAGCGGTGGGACAAGTTCGCGTCGGGCAACCAGCTGCCCCCCGGGGAACCGGGACCGGGCCAGTAGACAGGAGCGTCTCGCATGCTTGGGCTGACCACAACCGTGCTCGTCGTGAGCGGGCTCGCCGTCGCGGCGGTGCTGCTCCTGCTCGCCAGCTTCGCCCGCATGCTCCGCAAGGTGGGCCCGAACCAGGCCCTGATCCGCTATGGCCTCGGCGGCACCCGCATCGTGCAGGGCGGCGCCGGCCTCGTCGTGCCGCTCATCCATCAGGCGCAGGAGCTGTCGCTGGAGCTGATGTCATTCGACGTCGCGCCCGAGCAGGACCTCTACACGAACCAGGGCGTGACGTTGAACGTGGAGGCGGTGGCGCAGATCAAGATCAAGTCGGAGCCGGAGTTCATCCGCACGGCGGCGGAGCAGTTCCTCACCAAGGACGCGCGACTGCGCGAGGGGCTGATCCGGCTGGTGATGGAAGGCCACCTGCGGGGCATCATCGGCCAGCTGACGGTCGAGCAGATCGTGAAGGAGCCCGAGATGGTCTCGGCGCGGATGCGGGCGAACGTGGCGGAGGACCTGGCCAAGATGGGCCTCGAGGTCATCTCGTTCACCCTCAAGCAGGTGCGGGACCGCAACGAGTACATCGAGGCGATGGGGAAGCCCGACGTCGCGCGCATCAAGCGGGACGCCGACATGGCCACGGCGGAGGCGTCGCGCGACACGGCGATCCGGCAGGCGACCACGCAGCGGGAGGCGGCGGTCGCGCGGGCGGCGGCGGACCAGGAGCGCGTGCTGGCCGAGACGCTCTCGCTGGCGAAGCAGGCGGAGGCGCAGAAGGACCTGGCGGTGAAGAAGGCGCAGTTCGAGGCGCTCGCCAAGCGGGAGCAGGCGCAGGCCGACAAGTCGTACGAGATCCAGACCAACATCATGCAGCAGCAGGTCGTCGCCGAAGAGGTCAGTGTTCAGCGGGTGCGCAAGGAAGGGGAGATCAAGGTCCAGGAGGCGGAGATCCTGCGCCGCGAGAAGGAGCTGGCGGCGACGGTCCTCAAGGCCGCGGAGTACGACCGGAAGCGGATCGAGACGCTGGCCGAGGCCGAGCGCCAGCGGCTCACGCTCGAGGCGACGGGCCGCGCCGACGCGCAGAAGGTGGAGGGTGGTGCGGCGGCAGAGGTGATCCGCGTGAAGGGGACGGCGGAGGCCGACATCATCCGCGCCAAGGGGGAGAGCGAGGCTGGGGCGATGCACCTCAAGGCCGACGCCTTCCGCCAGTACAACGAGGCGGCGGTGCTCGACAAGGTGCTCTCGGGGTTCCCCGACATCGTGCGCGCGCTGGGCGAGCCGCTGTCGAAGGTGGACCGGATCACGGTCGTCTCGACCGGCGCTGAGGGCAGCACCGGCGTGCACAAGCTCACCGCCGACATGGCGCAGGTGGTGGCGCAGGTGCCGGCGCTCCTCGAGGCGCTGACGGGGAAGAAGGTCTCCGAGCTGATGAGCAAGCTGCCGGCCCTCGGCGCGGGGGCGCCGGGGAGCGAGAGCGCGCCGCCTCCGAAGGAATCAGGGAAGAAGTAACCAGCAGGGACGGTTCGGAGCGGACGACGAGGGGAGAGCCGGGTGGCTCTCCCCTCGTGTCGCGAGCCGCATGGGGGCGATCTCCCGGATTCCTTACGACCCGTCCGCGTGGCGACGGCAACTGGTCCGCCGGCCCTCCGTCAGTGCAGGTGCCAGCGCCCGGGATCCGTCAACACGGCGTCCTGCGCGAGTTCCTGGAGGAGCCGCGCGGTCCCGGTCGCGATGCCGGCCGGCGCCGGCAGTCCGACGGGGCTGGCGTGGAAGAGGGTGGCGTACAGCACGCACGCGGCCAGATACGATCCCGAGGCGCTCGGGTGGCTGCCGTCATTGTCCCAGAGCGCCAGGCTTGTGTCGCGGCTCACCCCCGTCTGCCACGCCACGCCGACGGGCGCCACGCGGTCGTCCAGCTCATCGGCGATCGCCAGATAGCCGGCGGTGAGCTGCTCCTGCATCGACGGGAAGTCCGGGAAGCCCGCATCCGGCAGACCGTCCCGCCTACCCCAGGTCAGGAACAGGACCGGCTCCGCATGCAGCGCCCGGATCCGCTGCGTGAACTCCCGTACGGCGGGGTACATGCCCGCGGTCCGTTCGGCAGGGATCGCGGGGACGACGCTCTGTTCTTGGAGCAGCACAAAGTCCCACTGCCGGGCGTTGAGCTTGTCGAGCGTCTCGGAGGCGCCCAGGTGCTGGGCCAGCGTCCAGCCGCCCTCGGCCGCCATGTCCACGACGACGGGGTGCTTGCCCGCCTGCGACAAGGTGGCGAACGTCTGCGGGAGGTCGTTCGCATAGGTATAACTGTTCCCGATGAACAGCACGCGTGTTGCGGGCGCGGGCTGTTCGCCACAGGCCAGGGCGAGCGCCGCCAGGGCGATCCGGGCGAGGCGGCGGAACGCGGACGTGGCGATCGTGGCACTCCTGCGCATAGGTGAGAGGATGGGGCTGTAGGCCGCCTCACCCGGAGTATGGGGCGGGACGGCGACGGCTGCAACGCGACCCTGAGGAAGGAGCACCTCGTGATCGGACCGCGTCCCCCCCTTGTGGGCACGCTGCGCCGAGGCTCAGCCAGGTGATGGCGACCTTCGTCTGACCCTGATTGCGGAACAGGTAGAACATCACGCCGCCGCGCGCGGCCTCCGGCGTGCGCGCCGGCGCAACGCCCTCTCACCGGGCCGCGGCGACTGTGGTATCATCTGACGGTTCGTCCGACGTCGCACCGAATGAGGAATCCGCCATGCCCGATTTCCGTTACACCGATCCCTTCGCCCTCGAAGGCGCCGATACCACGAAGTACCGCGCGCTCGGCAGCGAGCACGTCACCGTGCAACGCGTGGGCGACCGGGAGGTGGTGAAGGTCGCCCCGCAGGCGCTCACCCTCCTCGCCCGCGAGGCGTTCCGCGAGATCAACTTCTTCTACCGCGGGCGGCACCTCGCGCAGGTGGCGGCGATCCTCGACGACCCCGAGGCGTCGGCCAACGACCGGGGCGTGGCCCTCGCGCTGCTGCGCAACGCGGCGATCTCCGCCGAGGGGAAGCTCCCGATGTGCCAGGACACCGGCACCGCGACGATCGTCGGCAAGAAGGGGGAGCGGGTCTGGACGGGCGGGGGCGACGCGGAGCATCTGGCACGCGGCGTGTACGAGACGTACGCGAAGGAGAACCTCCGCTATTCGCAGACGCTCCCGCTCACGATGTACGAGGAGAAGAACTCCGGCACCAACCTCCCCGCGCAGATTGACATCGCGGCGGTGGACGGCGAGCACTACGACTTCCTCTTCGTCGCCAAGGGAGGCGGCTCCGCGAACAAGTCGCTCCTCTTCCAGGAGACGAAGGCGCTCCTCAACCCGGCCTCGCTCGAGAAGTTCATGGCGGAGAAGATGCGGTCCCTCGGCACAGCCGCCTGCCCGCCCTACCACCTCGTCTTCGTCATCGGCGGCACCTCCGCCGAGGCGACGATGAAGACCGTGAAGCTCGCGAGCGCGGGCTACCTCGACCGGCTGCCGACCTCCGGCAGCGACACGGGCCGCGCCTTCCGCGACCCGGAGCTGGAGGCGAGGGCGCTGGAGCTAGCCCGCCAGACGGGCATCGGCGCGCAGTTCGGCGGCAAGTACTTCGCCCTCGACGTGAAGGTCATCCGGCTGCCGCGCCACGGCGCGTCGTGCCCGGTGGGCGTAGGCGTCTCCTGCTCCGCCGACCGCAACGCGCTCGGCCGGATAGACCGGAACGGCATCTGGCTCGAGGAGCTGGAGCACGACCCGGTGCGCTTCATCCCGGAGAAGTTCCGCGCCGGCAGCCACCGCCACGGCGTCCCGGTGGACCTCAACCGCCCGATGGCGGAGATCGTCGCCGAGCTGTCGAAGCATCCCGTCTCGACCCCGCTCCTCCTCACCGGGCCGATCGTCGTCGCCCGCGATATCGCCCACGCCAAGCTGAAGGAGCGGCTCGACAAGGGCGAGGACCTGCCGCAGTACTTCAAGGACCACCCCGTCTACTACGCCGGGCCGGCCAAGACGCCAGAGGGGATGCCCTCGGGCTCCTTCGGCCCGACCACAGCCGGGCGCATGGACTCGTACGTGGACCTCTTCCAGTCGCGGGGCGGCTCGCTCGTGATGATCGCGAAAGGGAACCGGAGCAAGCAGGTCACCGACGCGTGCCAGAAGCACGGCGGGTTCTACCTCGGCTCGATCGGCGGCCCGGCGGCGCTGCTCGCCCAGGAATCCATCCGGAAGGTCGAGCTGATCGAGTACCCGGAGCTCGGGATGGAGGCCATCTACAAGATTGACGTGGTGGACTTCCCCGCCTTCATCCTTGTGGACGACAAGGGCAACGACTTCTTCCAGAAGGTCGCTCTGCCGGTCGTGGCGGGGTAGGCGGGGGGCGGCCGGCGGCGTCAGGTCGCGCGCAGCCCCTGCAGCAGACTCTGCAGGTTCAGCGTGCTCGCCTGCGTGCGGATCTGCTGCTCCACCTTCGGGTAGATCGTCTTCGCATCCTGCTGGAAGCGCTCGAAGAGTGCCCGCAGGTCGGCGGTGCTGAGCGAGCGGCCCTGCCGGTAGTACTGGTCCGCCGAGTGGCCCAGTGCGTACGTGGCCGCGAAGGTGATGACCGCGCCGGTGGCGACCCGCGTCGCGCCGCCGATCAGCCCGCCGAGGAGCCCCCCCGCGAGCCCGCCCGCGAGCTTCAGCACCACGCTCTCCAACCCCTGCGCCACTGCGCCGAGGCCAAGCGTCGCGGCGAGGTCCTTCACTTGGTTGACGTCGAGCTTCTGGCCGTTGCGCTGCCCGATCTGGTAGACGAGGCGCAGCTGGAGGGGGAGGATGGCGATCGTGGCCAGCCGGTCGGGGAGGATCTCCAGGGCGCCTGTCAGCATCGCCTCCTGGAGGATGAGATCGTCGAGCGGCCCCGCGGGCGGCGTGCCCGAGTGCACCTCGGCGAGCGGCGTGCCGGCTAGGGCGCCCGCGGTCTTCCCTGCCTCGGCCACCGAGGCGGCGCTGAGACCCAGGGCGGCGCGCAGCTCCTCGAGGAAGGCTGATTCGGACGTGTTGACGACGCCGTCCGCATTGCAGATGGCGAGAGCCCCCTCGTAGGCCACCCGGCGCGCCTCATCGTCGGAGAGGCGGGAGGCGAGATCCGCAACGCGCAGCTTCCCGCCGGCGACCTGCAGGGCCAGCCGGGTCACATCCGGGTTGCCGAGGCGCTCGACGACGGCATCCACGGCCTTCTGCTCGTTGCTGTCGGTGCGGCCGTCGGCCCGGGCGGCCATCATGGCGATGGCGATCAGGGGAGCGTGGTCGGTGGTGTTCATGCGTGGGATTATAGCGCGCGTTCCCTCAGCCGCCTAGAACGTCTGCCGCCCCGGCGACGACCGCCGGTGGGGGCCGGCGGCCAACCCTCCGGCCCCCGGAAGCGTCGAACGAGTATTGCGTGGACCCCCTCCGGAGGCAGGCATGACAGGGTTGATTCGGCGTTGGGTGATCACCGCTGCCGTGGGTGCTGCCGGCACGGGGGCTTCCCTAGCACATGGACACGGCTCGGCCGTCGCCCGCGCGCTGGCCGCCATCCGTACCGACGCGGCGCTGGACGCCCTGAACCGAGTGGATACTGGCGACGACGTCCAGCTGCGGGCCATCATCGACCGCGCGCTGAGCAAGCGGAGGTACCAGCTCTAGGCGCGAGTCGCCCGGTTGCCCGCCGAACGTGAAACCGGCCCCGAGTGTTCCCCGGGGCCGGCTTCTTTCGGTACGACGGTGCGATGGCACGCAGGTACGATGGTCTGCCGGTGCGCCGGCTACCGCCCCACCGGCCTTACCTCATCCCGATCGGCGCCTTGACCGGCGGAGCCGGCCGCGAGGGGAGGCGCCGCGGATGCTCCTGGATCAGCCGGAGCACCTCCGTGACGCCCCGCTCGAGTTGCTGATCGTGCCCCGCGAGGAGCGACTGTGGATCGTTCTCCACGGCGATGTCCGGATCCACGCCGTGGCCCTCGATGATCCACTGGCCGTCCACGCTGGCGAAGCCGAACTCCGGCACGTTGACCTGCCCGCCGTCGATCAGCGGGCCGTGGCTGGTGATCCCGGTGACCCCGCCCCACGACCGCTTGCCGATCAGGGGCCCGAGACCCGCCTGCTTGAACATGGCGGGGAAGATGTCCCCGTCCGACGCCGAGGTCTCGTTCAGGAGCGAGACCAACGAACCGTAGAACGTCGGCGCGCGCGGGTACGTCGTGGTGAACCCGTTGTTGCGCGAGAAGCCCGTCGCCAGCAGCTGGCGGCTGAGGCGCTCGATCACCATCGAGGAGACGTTGCCCCCGCCGTTCCCGCGGACGTCGATGATCAGCCCTTCCTTCCGGATCTGCGGGTAGTACCACTTGATGAATTCGCGGATGCCGGGGGCGCCCATGTCGGGCAGGTGGAGATATCCCACCCGGCCGTGCGTCAGCGAATCCACCGTGTGCCAGTTGCGGGTCACCCAGTCGAGATAGAGGAGTTGCGACTCGCTGGTGACGGGCCGGTAGGCCACCTGCCGCGCCCCGTCGGCGGTGGGCCGGGCGTTCAGGGTGAGCGTGACCGGCCGGCCCGACTTGTAGCGGAGCAGCCGGTAGGGGTTGTCGGGGGCGCGCAGGTCCTCGCCGTCGATCGCCATCACGTAGTCGCCGACGCGAGCGTCCACGCCGATGGCCGTGAGCGGCGCTCGGTACTCGTCCTCCGCATTGTCCCCCTGGAAGATGGACGCGATGCGGTAGCGCCCGGAGGAGCGGTCCAGCTCGAACCGCGCACCTGGCAGCGCGACGTCGGGCCGCTCGGGGATGTCGTAGTCGCCGCCCGAGATGTAGGTGTGGGAATTGCTCAGCTCCGCGATCATCTCCTGCAGCACGTAATCGAGATCGGAGCGGTGGCCGACGAACTGGAGGAGCGGGCGGTACCGATCACGCAGCGCCGTCCAGTCGTAGCCGTTCATGTTGGGGACGTAGAAGAAGTCGCGGAAGCGGCGCCACACCTCGTCGAAGATCTGCGTCCACTCCTGTCGCGGCACGATGTCGGCCACGAGGCCCGCCGTCGAGACGGTCTTCTTCGATGCGGCGCCCTTGGGGTTGGCGTCGTAGATGTTGTACGCGGCGCCCTGCCGCACCATCACCTTGGAGCCGTCGGGCGAGAGGACATAGCCGCGGATGTCCTCGGCGAGCGCCGTTGCCTTGCGGTCCTCGAGGTTGAAGACCATCAGCGTGGCCTGCGTGCCCGCCTCACGGCCGTAGTACGAGGCCGGGCGCCTCACGTACAGTAGATTGCCCTTGACCGCCTCGAGGCTGGAGTAGTTGTCGGCGGGCACCGGCACGGGGGCGATGCGGCCCTCGAGCCCGTCGAAGTCGATGTTCACTGGCGGGGCGGGGCGGCGGGGCGCCGCCCGCGTGGAGTCGGCGCCGGCCATCCGGGCCGGAGCGCCACGCGCTGCGGGGGCCGCGGCGGGCGTGGCGGCGGGCGCAGGTGCGGCCGCGCCGCTCGTGTCCACCTTCACTTCGTCGCTCTGGGGCGGGAAGGGGGGCGGCACGTCCCGGCGCAGGGCCAGCGCGAAGATGCCGGTGTTGCGATCGCCCGCGTAGTCCCACTCGAGGCTGCTGAGGAGCGGGGCGTACTCCCGGTCGCTGAGGAAGAAGAGGTACTTGCCGTCGCGATCGAAGACCGGCTCGTACGAGTCGGCCATCCCGCTGGTGACCTCGTGCAGCGCGTGGTCCGCGAGGCCCCAGATGTTGATGGTGCGGTAGCCGTTGGCGTGGTTCAGGCTGAACGCGAGCCACCGGCCGTCGGGGGACCACGCCTGGTCGCCGAGGTTGCCGCTCGTGTCGCTGGCCACCAGCGTGAGGCGCTTCGTCGCCACCTCGAGCGCCCAAAGGCGGCCCGACTTGTCCGCGAAGGCGAGGTAGCGGTTGTCGGGCGACCAGACCGGCGCGTAGCGCATCATGTCGCCGCCGGTGGTGAGCCGCTCCGGCGCGCCGCTCCCTTCCTGGTCGATCAGGTACAGCTCTTCCTCGCCCGACATGTCGGAGATGAAGGCGATCTTGCGGCCGTCGGGAGACCAGCGCGCCGCCTTGTCGTGCGCGTTGGAGCTGTGGGTGAGGTTCCGCGTGAAGCCATGCTCGGCCGGCGCGGTGAAGACGTCACCGCGGGCCGTGAAGAGCGCGCGCATGCCGTTTGGGCTCAGGCCGAAGTCCTCCACGAACCGCGCCACCGACTGGTGGTGCGGCCGCGCGGCGAGCCCGTCGTCGGGGACGAGGATGTCCAGCTTGCGGTCCGCGTTGCCGTGCGTGTTGAAGACGTGCAGCTCGCCGTCCAGCTCGTAGACGATCTCTCCCGCGGCGTCGGCGCTGGGCCAGCGCACGTCCCAGGTGGTGCTGCGGGTGAGCTGGACGAGGTCGCTGCCGTCCGGGCGGGACGAGTAGAGGTTGAGCGTCCCGCTGCGGTCGGATGCGAAGTAGATCCGGTCGCCGAGCCACATCGGATCGCGGTCGGTGAACGGGTTGTTGGTGACGTTGTGCGCCTCATGGCTCGCGAGGTCGAACGTCCAGAGGTCCTCGGCCCAGCCGCCCTGGTACGGCTTCCAGGCGCGGAAGTCCCGGAAGAGCGGCGAGTAGAGCATCTGGCGCCCGTCGGGCGAGAAGGTGCCCGCGCCGGATTGCGGCATGGGCAGCCGCGTGGGGAGCCCGCCCTCCACCGGTACGGTGTAGAGGTGCGTGTCGCCCAGGTCCCAACTGTCGCGCAGCGACCGGAACACGACGGCGCTGCCGTCGGGCGTCCAGCCGTACACCTGGTTGTCGTACCCCCAGCGCGGCGGGAGCGGCCCGCGCGCCGGATAGTACGTGAGCTGCCGGGGCACGCCGCCCGTGGCCGGGATCACGTACACCTGCTCGTCGCCGTCGTACTGGCCGGTGAAGGCGATCCACCGGCCGTCGGGGGAGTACTTGGCGAACAGCTCCAGGCCCGGGTGCGCGGTGAGGCGCACGGCCGTGCCGCCGGTGGCCGACGCGGTCCACAGGTCGCCCGCGTAGGTGAACACGACGTGATCCCCGTGGATGTCGGGGAATCGCAGCAGCTTCGTCTGCGCGACGGCGGGCACGGTGACGACCAGGGCCAGCAGCGCCGCCAGGCGCAGCGCCCTTCCCATCGGTGTCCCTGCTGGACGCATGAGGTCTCTCCTTCAAGGCTGCGATCGCACGGCGCCGGGGGCCTGACCGGCGCGTCACGGACGGGGACGTCCTTCGTACCGCCCCGAATGTCCGGGCCGTGGGTTGGCGCGTCAAGGACGCCGCAGAACGGTCAGACGCGGTAGATCGTGACCGAGGCTTCGGGGAAGGTCAGCCGGTGCTCGCCCGCCGGCAGGTCGTGCGCGGGATCGTGCTCGACCGCGAGGATGCGTGAGAAGCGGCGCTGGCGCCACGCCTCGAGCACCCGGTCGAGGATCTTCGAGCCGTACGGCGGGTCGGCGAAGGCGACGTCGTAGCTGTCCGCGCCCAGCGCCTCGGCGAACGGGATCGCGTCGCGCTTGAAGATGCGGGTCTGCCGGCGCAGGCCGAGGGCCGCGACGTTGGCCTTGAGCGCATGCAGGCTCGACGGCCGGAACTCGACGAAGTCCGCGCTGAGGGC
>JBEKGT010000041.1:0-11229 GCA_050012655.1 Gemmatimonadales bacterium
GCGCCTGGAGCACGTCGATCGGCGCCACCAGGTGCTGCCGCTCGAGGGCCTCCGCCTGCGCGACGGCCCGGGCCGCGACGGCCTCCGCCTCGCGCACCGCCGCCATCCGCTCCGCCGAGAGCGGGACCGCGAAGTAGGCCCTCAGCACCGCGAAGGTGAGCTCCTGCTCCCCACGCTCGACGCCCAGCCGCGCGGCGCGCACCCCCGTCCGGCCCTGCCCGCGTCCCAGCCAGGCGTCCAGGTTGAGCAGGGGGACCTGCAGCGCGACCTGCCCGCCGTACATGTAGAAGGGGGGAGGCGGGGTCATGAAGCCGGCGGGTGTGAGGTCGGCGGCTGAGAAGGCGCCGCTCTTCATCTTGAAGGCCATCACGCTGGAAGGATCGTCGGAGCGCAGCCACTGCTCCTGAAGCTGCAGGGTGGGGAGTATCCCTTGGAGCGGGCGGAGCGCCTCGCCCTCGATTCGCCGCTCCTCCGCCCGCGCCCCCGCCAGCTGCGGGTTGTGTCTCAGGGCCAGCTCCACCGCGTCCCGAAAGGTGAGCGTCCGGACCGCCCGCGGTCCAGCGGCCTCGCCAGGCGACTGTCCTCGCGCCGGTCGGACGGCCGTCAGTGTCGCCACGGCCACCAGGACGAGGCGCCCCACATGCTTCATCGAAGCCCCGCTTCTGTTGCGTTCACACGACTAGACGCAGGCGTCTACTTGACGGACAGACTAGACTACATATTCTAGTCTGTCAAGAGAGGGGGGCCGGTTGCGGGCGACCGGTCCCGGGTCTAGCGTACGCGAGGGGCCTGCAGGAAGGCGCACGGGCGAGGGACTATGGAGCGGTCAAGTCGTAAGAGGGATGGGCGCAAGCGCCGGCCACCGCAGCGGCGGCCGGCCATGCCCCGCGCCCCCCTGCAGGCGCGGGGTCAGCGGCGTGTGGACGCCATCCTCGACGCCGCCGCGGCGCTGATCGAGGAGTCTGGTGTGGGGGGACTCACCGTGCACGGCGTGGCGGAGCGCGCCGGCACGTCGATCGGCTCGATGTATCACTTCTTCCCCGACCTCGACGCCGTGATCACCGGACTCGCGGACCGCCAGCTCCGGTCGTTCGAGCCGGTGCTCGCCGCGCTGGGGGCGCGGAGCAAGGCCGAGTGGTCCCGGATATCCGCCGCGGAGGTGGTCGACGCGCTGGTCACGCCCATCCTGGAGAACCTGGGCGAGCATCCGCACGTCCTGCAGCTCATCATGGCGCCAAGGGGGGGATTGCAGTTCCGGCAGCGGATGTACGAGATGCGGATCGTCGGCCTCGAGATCATCGAGGACATCTTGGCCGCCCGCCGGCCCGCGTTGTCAGCGGCCTCCCGTCGGGTGCGCGCGGCGGTGATCGCCGGCGCCGTGGAGGGCGTGTCCATGTTCCTCGTGCGGGAGAACGTGAGTCGCCCGAAAGTGGCCCTCGAGCTGAAACGGGCGGTGACGGCCTACTTGGAGGTGGTGGAGGGGGCGCGCTGAGCGCGCGTCCCGGGCCTCAGGTCCTCACCGCCACGTCGTCCACGTCCTGCACGCGGAGCGTCAGCGCCGCGGCGAGCACCAGGGACGCGCCACCGACCAGGAGCGCGTAGATGGCCTGCCCGCCGAAGAACCGGCCCACGACGAAGCCCAGGATGGCCGCCGCCACGATCTGCGGGATCACGATGAAGTAATTGAAGACCCCCATGTAGTAGCCCATCTTCGAGGGCGGCAGGGACCCGGTCAGGATCGCGTACGGCATCGAGAGGATGCTCGCCCACGCGATCCCGACGCCCACCATCGATCCCAGCAGGAACCGCGGGTCCTTGAGGAAGAAGATCGAGACCAGGCCGAGCGCGCCGCAGATCAGGCAGATGGCGTGCGCCGCCTTCCGGCTCGTCCGGTTCGCCACCAGCGGGATCGCGAACGCCGCCACCGCGGCGACGCCATTGTAGGAGGCGAAGCCGACCCCCACCCAGTTGGCCCCCTCGTTGTACAGGGCCGAGGTCGTGTCGGTCGTGTGGTAGATGTGGCTCGTCACCCCTGCGGTCGTGTAGATCCACATCGCGAAGAGGGCGAACCACGAGAAGAACTGCACCCAGGCCAGCTGTCTCATCGTGCGGGGCATGTCCTGGAAGTCGTTCAGGATGGTGACGAAGCCGTTGTCGTAGCGGCCGCCGCGCTGCAGCAGCCCGCTGACGATGAGCAGCACCCCCACGACGCCCATCCCGGCCGACAGGATCATCACCTGCAGGAGCGCCGCCCGGACCAGCCACACGCTGAGGGGCGCGCCCACCACGAGGAGGATCGCGCCCAGGCGCACCTGCCGGCCGCCGTTCCGCGCGTACTCCTCCGCCGACCGCCGCTCGCGGATCAGTCCCTCCCGCGCCTGGTTCTCCTCGAAGGACGCCATCTCCTCGGGGGAATACTCCTTCGACCTGATGACCGTCCACAGCACCGCCACGAAGAAGACCGCGGCGCCGAGGTAGAAGGAGAGGCGCACCGACGCGGGGATCACGCCCTCGGGCGCCTTGTTCTCCACCCCGAACAGATTGGTGAGGAGCCACGGGAGCAGGGAGGCCACCACCGCCCCGGTGCCGATGAAGAAACTCTGCATCGCGAACCCGGTGGTTCGCTGTGCCGAGGGGAGGTTGTCGCCCACGAAGGCGCGGAAGGGCTCCATGGAGATGTTGATGGAGGCGTCCATGATCCACAGCATCCCGGCCGCCACCCACAGCGCGGGGGAGTTCGGCATGGCGAGCAGCGCCAGCGAGGCGAGGATGGCGCCGCCGAGGAAGTAGGGACGCCGCCGGCCCAGCCGGTTCCATGTGCGGTCGCTGAAGTAGCCGACGATGGGCTGGACCACGAGCCCCGTCACCGGCGCGGCGATCCACAGGATGGGGATGTTCTCGACCTTGGCGCCCAACGTCTCGAAGATCCGGCTCACGTTCGCGTTCTGGAGCGCGAAGCCGAATTGGATCCCCAGGAAGCCGAAGCTCATGTTCCAGATGTCCCAGAACGCCAGACGCGGCTTGGGCCGTATGGCGCAGGGGGCGGGTGCGGCGGGTGATGCCATGGCGGACCTGAGCGTCAGGGGTGGACTATTTGCGACTCTTTGACTCGTGTTTCCGGGCCTTCTCGAGACGGCAGATCAGCGCGTGCACGTCCGGGTCGCTGAAGATGTCGTCGAGGAGGCGGCTCATGGGGCGCTGCCAGTTCGGTCGCTCCGACGACCGCGTCCCGGGGAGGTTCACCCGGACATCCTCGAGCCAGAGATCCTCGAGCCAGGGGACCACGAGCGGGCTCTCCGACCTGCCGAGCCACTCCAGCAATTCGGCCAGCAAGGTGCGCGCCTCGTCCACGGGGCGATGCAGCCGCTTGGCGAGCCGCCGTGTGGCCCGCGCTCTTTCCTTCCGGGCGAGCGGGGCCGCTTCGTCGGCGAGGAGACCGTAGCGCACGCGCTCGGGGATGTCGTTGCCTTCGAGCCACCCCGCGAAGGTGGGCGTATCGTGCGTGCCCACGAGCGCTATGTCCGCGGCGGTCGGAGGGGCGACGTGCGGGTCCTCCGAGGCCTGGAACTGCGCGAGGTACATCCCCCAGATCCGGTGACGCGGCAGCGCCTCGCCGATCTCGGGAGGCACGTTGCCGAGGTTCTCGCCCGCCACCTCGCACCGGTTGCGGTGCGATTCCAGCGTGAGGATCGCGAACAGCTCCTCGGCGGGATACGAGACGTACGTCCCCTGGTGCAGGCCGAAGCCGTGCGGGATCCAGTAGAGGCGGGTCCAGGCCATGATGTGGTCCACCCGGAGCACCCCGGCGACCTCCGCCTGGTGAGCGATGGCCGCAGCGAGGTACCGATGTCCCTCGTTGCGGGACGCCCCGGGAAGCACGGGAGGGAAGCCCCAATCCTGCCCGCTGGGGAAGCCGCCGTCGGGAGGGGCGCCCACCGACATTCCTTCGCCGAATAGGGACTGCCGGGACCACGGGTCGTAGCCGTCGGGATGGACGCCCACCGCGAGGTCGAGCCCGAGGCGTATCCCATCCTTCTCCAGGCGCTGCCGGAGGTCGTGAAGCTGCCGCCGCGCCAGCGTCTGGGCGACGAGGTGGAAGCGCTCCTCTGCGGCATCCACGTCCTCCGGCGCGAGCGTGCCCGCGCGGGCGCGCGATGGCCAATCCCGCCAGTTCCTCCCGAACCGGGCCTGCGCGCCACGGAACCGGGCGTAGCGCACCAACTCCTCGTTCAGCAGCGACGGGTCGGGAACCGGGAGAGGCGCGAGGGCGGAACGGACCTCTGCGTCCGCTCGGGTCACGTCCAGCGTCGCGGGCCGCTCCGACGGGCGGTGGGCATCCCCCAGGTCGAGGATCAGCTCGGACCAGAAGAGCCGGCTCGCCGGAGAATACGGGCTGGGCTCGGGTGGCTCGGAGTTGAAGGTGGGATTGAGGGGGAGGACGGTGACCAGGTCGCCGCCCCGGCTTCCCACCCACCGGCACACGGCCTCCAAGTCCCGGAGGTCCCCCAGGGACCGGCTGCGCGCGGAGCGAAGGGCGGCGAGATGTGTCCCGACCCCCCAGCTCCGACCCGGGCCCGGCCGGCGCCACGCCTGGACGGGCGCGGAGATGACGGTGCACGTCCCAACCACTCCCGAGGCCTTGACCGTGAGGCGGTGGTAGCCCAATGGAAGGGGGCGCGCCGTCCGAAGCTCCGCGCCGCAGGTCTTGAGTGGAACGGCATCGCCGTCGGCGAGGCGCAGTTCGGCGCGGATGGGGCCGTCTGTCGTGACCTGCAGAGGGGACAGCACCCCGTCCCAGGCGACGAGGACAGGAGGCACGATTCCGGCGGTCTTCGTTGCGTGGTGCGCCCTCAGCGCCTTGGCCGCATCCCCGGGGCGGGCGACGGGGGCGCCCAGTGCGGCGCAAACGCGAACGAGCGTCTCCGGGGCAACAGTGACGCGCTTACCAAGTCCATCCGTGTAGCGGGTTTGGACGCCCATCGCCTTGGCGAGGGACCGGAGGGCCTTTAGCTCATCCACGGGCGCCGGGCGAGTTCGAACAGCCATTACAGTGCCCCAAGCGGCACCTCCTCAAGCGGGAACCCACCTCCGCGCTTACACCAACGGACAAGGGTTGCCCTCGGCGTAACGGGAGTCAAGGCGGCTCGCAGGAGCGTCCCCGGGGAACTACGGGCCCGGCTCTTGCTACACCTCCGGCCGCCGGCGGTGATGGCGCGTGCGGATGGCACCGCGCGCTCATGCCGTGAATGTTGACAGAACGGTAGCGAAGTCGTATCTGAATGGTGTTTGGTCGGGTTTCATGCCAATCGCTGCTGGATGTGCGATCGGCCACGGCGTTCGTGGCCCCCATGTCTCGAGGAGATACTCATGAGACGAGTTCCGTTCGGAATCATCGGTGCGCTCCTGGCGGTGGCCTGGGCGGCGCCGCTCCAAGCGCAACAGGCCACAGGCACGATCCGCGGTCGTGTCGTCGACGACGCGCAGCAACCGCTGGCCAGGGTCACGGTCGCGGTGGGCGCCCGCGGGACGTTCACCGCCGCGGACGGGCGCTACGTCATCAGCGGCGTCCCCGCGGGAGCGGTCACGCTGCGGGCGCGGATGCTCGGCTACGCACCGGTGACGCGGGAGGTCACGGTCGTGGCGGGCTATCCGGTCGTCGTGGACTTCGCCATGACCTCGCAGGCGATCAGCCTGTCGGAGGTCGTGGTGACCGGCTACGGCGAGCAGACGGCGGGCGACATCACCGGCGCCGTGACGCACCTGTCGGCGGAGGACTTCAACCCCGGCCGGATCACCGCGCCGGCGCAGCTCCTCCAGAGCAAGGTGGCGGGTGTGCAGGTCGTGGACAACAACGAGCCGGGCGGCGGCACGACGATCCGCATCCGTGGCGCGACGTCGTGGACCGCCAGCAGCGATCCCCTCTACGTCGTGGACGGGATGCCACTGGGCACCGGCTCGGGCGGCGGGCTCTCCGCCGGGCGTGACCCGCTGAACTTCATCAACCCGAACGACATCCAGAGCATCGTGGTCCTGAAGGACGCCTCCGCGGCGGCCATCTACGGGGCCAACGCCGCCAACGGCGTGGTGCTGATCACGACGAAGTCGGGGGCCGGGCGGCAGGGGCAGCAGCTGGAGTACACGTCCAGCGCCTCTACTTCGAGCGTCACCCGCCTGCCGCAGGTGCTGAACGCGGCCCAGTTCCTCGCTGCGGTGACGGCGCAGGCGCCGTCGAAGGTCTCCTCACTGGGCAGCGCGAACACGAGCTGGCTCGACCTCATCACCCGCACCGCATTCGGCCAGGAGCAGAACGTCTCCCTGACGAACGCGGGCGAGCGGTCGTACTACCGGCTGTCGTTCGGCTACCTGAACCAGAACGGCATCATCAAGGGGACGACGACCGAGCGGCTCTCGATGGGTCTGAACTACGACCAGCACCTCCTGGGTGAGCACCTCGACATCAAGGCCAACCTGAAGGGCTCGCGCGCGAACGACCAGTTCTCGGGCGGCGCGCTCGGCGAGGCCACCGGGATGGCGCCGACCCAGCCGGTGTACAACGCGAATGATCCGACCGGTTTCTGGGACTGGCGCAACACCAACGCGGGGACGTTCAACCCGCTGGCCGAGCTGGCACTGGCCACGAACAAGGGCACGACCTGGCGCAGCGTCGGCAATGTGCAGGCCGACTACCGCTTCCCGTTCCTCGAGACGTTGCGGGCCAACATCAACCTCGGCTACGACGTCGCGAAGGCGGGCAACTCGACGTTCTACCCGAGCGATCTGGCCTCCCAGACGCTCCAGGGCCACGGCAACCTGTACCTGTCGAACAACACCCAAATGACCTCGCTGTTCGAGGGGTACCTGAACTACACCGCGCCGCTCGGCTTCGTGCCGGGCACCGTGGACATCACCGGCGGCTACTCGTACACGCAGTCGCACGGCGACTACACCTCGTTCAACCAGGGGAGCCTGGCGAGCAACTTCCTGGGCATCTACGGGAACCCGGGCGGCACGATCGCCCCGACGAACAACGTATCCGCCGTGGACTACAAGCTGATCTCGTTCTTCGGCCGCTTCAATTACAACTACAGCGACCGGTACCTGGCGTCCGTCAGCGTCCGCCACGACGGCTCCTCGCGGTTCGGCCCCGGCAGGCAGTGGGGCACGTTCCCGGCGGTGTCGGGCGCGTGGCGGCTCTCGCAGGAGTCCTTCCTGCACGGCATCTCCGCCCTCTCGGACCTGAAGCTGCGCGTCTCCTGGGCCCACACTGGCAACCAGGCGTTCGGTGACTACCTGGCGTACCCGACGTACACCTACGGTGATGCCGCGGTGCAGTACTATCTCGGCGGCCAGTTCGTCACGACCATCCGTCCGAGCGCGGTGGACAAGAACATCCACTGGGAGTCCACCCGTTCCTGGGACGTCGGTCTCGACTACGGGTTCTCGAACCAGCGCTTCAGTGGCGCGATCGACTGGTACACGAAGAAGACGAACGACATGCTGTTCTACGTGCCGATCGCGGCCGGGGCGACGTTCTCCAACTACGTGACGACCAACGTCGGCACGATGCAGAACAGGGGCATCGAGGCCAACCTCAGCGCCCGCATCCTTCAGGGGCGGGGCGGCGACCTGAGCTGGACCGCCGACTTCACCGTCAGCCACAACGCGAACAAGCTGATCAGCATCAATCCGAGCCAGAGCGTGACCTCGATCAACGTCGGGAGCATCTCCGGCGGCGTGGGCAACACGATCCAGGTCCTGCTGCCCGGCTCCCCGATCAGCTCGTTCTACGTGTACCAGCACAAGACGGGCGCGAACGGCCAGCCGGTGTGGGCGACCGGTGCGCACTCGGACACGTTGATGTACGTGGACCAGAACCACGACGGGGTCATCAACAACTTGGACCGGCGGCCGTTCCACTCGCCGTTCCCGACGCTGGAGCTGGGCCACACGTCGTCGTTCACGTACCATAGCTTCGACTTCAGCTTCACGCTGCGGGCCCAGCTGGGGAACTACGTGTACAACAACGTGGCCGCGGCCAACGGCTCCTACCAGAACATCACTGGGAGCGCGAACCCGTCGAACATGGACGTGTCGATCCTGAAGACCGGCTTCGGGACCGTGCAGTACTTCTCAGACTACTACGTCGAGAACGCGTCGTTCCTGCGGATGGACAACATCACGCTCGGGTACACGTTCCCGATCGGCGGCCGTTCGTGGCGAGTCTACGTGACGGCGCAGAACGTCTTCACGATCACCGGCTACAGCGGCGTGGACCCGACGGCGGGCCTCAACGGCATCGACAACAACATCTACCCGCGCTCGCGCACCTTCACGGGTGGGCTGAGCGTGCGGTTCTAAGGGGGGACGGAGACATATGAATCTCAGACCGAGCAAGGCGCTGCCCGTCGCCGCCGCCCTCATGGTGCTGCTTGCGGCCGGCTGCACGGACCCGACGGTGGCACCGAAGAGCACGGTGAGCGACGCGAACATCTGGACGGACCAGAGCTCGTACTCGGAGTACATGGCGAAGCTCTATGCGGGCCTGGTCCTGACCGGCCAGCAGGGTGCCGCGGGGAACGCCGACATCTCCGGCATCGACGAGGGCTTCTCCTCGTACCTCCGGCTGCTGTGGTACATGGAGGAAGTGCCGACGGACGAGGCGGCGATCGGGTGGGGCGATCCGGGCCTCCCCGAGATGAACCGCCTGACTTGGGACGCGACGAACGGTATGGTACAGGCGATGTACTACCGGATCTTCTTCCAGATCTCGCTGGCGAACGAGTTCCTCCGCCAGACGACCCTGGACAAGCTGCAGGCCCGCGGCGTCGGAGCGACGCTCCAGGCCACGATCCAGAACTACCGCGCCGAGACCCGGTTCCTCAGGGCCCTCTCGTACGCGCACGGGATGGACTTCTTCGGTGGGATCCCGCTCGCGACCGAGGCGCAGACCGTCGGGACGATCCCCACCTACGCCTCGCGTAGCACCATCTACGACTTTGTGGTGAGCGAGCTGACGGCGATCCGGGACTCGCTCCCGGTGAAGAGCGCGGCCAACTACGGGCGCGCCACCAAGGCGGCGGCGGACATGCTGCTGGCCGAGGTGTACCTCAACGCCGGCGTCTATACCAGCGGCACCACGCACTACGACCTGGCGGTGCAGGCGGCCGCCAACGTAATCGGCGCCGGCTACAGCTTGGCTCCAGTGTTCCAGAACAACTTCACCGCCGACAACAACCTGTCGCCCGAGCTGATCTTCCCGGTCGTGGAGGACGGCGTTCACTCGCAGACGTGGGGCGGGATGACCTTCCTGGTCCACGCCGGCTGCGGCGGCAGTATGTCCGCCGCCACCTACGGCATGGACTACTGCTGGGGTGGCTACCGCCTCAAGCAGCAGTCCTACCGTCTCTTCGGCCCCGGCGACTCGCGCGCCGCGTTCTTCTGGGGCCACGCCCAGGATCCGAACGTCACCGACTCGGTGATCGACATCGGCACGTTCACCAACGGCGTCGCTGCGCCGAAGTTCACGAACAAGACCTCGACAGGCAGCGCCACCTACGCGACGTTCATCGACACCGACTTCCCGGTGTTCCGTCTCGGAGAGGCGTATCTGATCTACGCCGAGGCGAACATCCGGGGCGGCGGCGGAAGCGCCGCGAACGCGCTGACCTACCTGAACCTGCTTCGCGAGCGGGCGTACGGGAACACGACGCACGACTTCGCCGCGCTGCCGCCGTTGGACACCATCCTGGCCGAGCGCGGCCGCGAGCTGCTGTTCGAGGGCAAGCGCCGCACCGACCTGATCCGGTTCGGCAAGTTCTCGGGCGGCACCTACCTGTGGGCGTGGAAGGGCAACACGCCGGGTGGGACGGCCATCGCGTCCACGTACGACCTCTTCCCGCTGCCGGCGAACGAGCTGGCGGCGAACCCGAGCCTCCAGCAGAACCCGGGCTACTGATCTTTCAGGGCCCGTAACCGATTTCCTGCCCGCAGCTCCGTCGCCTCGGCGGCGGAGCTGCGGCTCGTTCTTGAGCCACCGGGAATGGACCGTGACCCCTCACCGCTGTTCCGCCATCGCCGCCGCCGCGCTTCTGGCACTGGGCTCGGCGGCGTGCCAGAGCGGCTCCACTGCGCCGGCCGAGACCGGCGGCCCCGCCGCGCCGCGCCCCACACTCGCCGGCACGTATCGCCCTAGCGGCCACGCTGCGGCGGGGGACGTCTTCGTCCATCTCTTCGAGTGGAAGTGGACCGACATCGCCAATGAGTGCGTGAACGTGCTCGGGCCCGCGGGGTTCAAGGCCGTGCAGGTCTCGCCCCCCGAGGAGCACAGCATCACCCCCACCCACGACTGGAGCGAGCGGTACCAGCCGGTGAGCTACAGCATCGCGCGGAGCCGCTCGGGGACGGGGGCCGAGTTCACGGCCATGGTGAACGCCTGCAAGACGGCGGGCGTGGACATCATCGTGGACGCCGTGATCAACCACATGACCAACTCTCCGAGCCCCGGCGTCGGGAGCAACGGCACGGCCTACACGAAGTACGAGTATCCCGGGCTCTACACCTCCGCGGACTTCCATCCGACGTGCACGGTCAGCGACTACACGAGCGCCGCGAACGTCCAGGACTGCGAGCTGCTCGGGCTGCCCGACCTCAACACCGGTCTCGCCTCGGTCCGCCAGAAGATCGCGGGCTACCTCATCATGCTGGCGCGGCTCGGCGTCGCGGGCTTCCGCATCGACGCTGCGAAGCACATCCAGCAGGTGGAGCTGGACGACATCCTCGCCCTCGTGGACTCCACGATGACGGCCGAGGGGCGGGCGATCCCGTACTACTACCTTGAGGTGGTGGGCGGCGGGTCGAGCGAGGCGATCCACCCGTCGGACTACTATGGCGAGGCGTACGCCTCCGGCGGCGCGGCCGACATCACCGAGTTCACGTTCGTCGGCGTGGGCGACAAGTTCCTCGGCACGGGCGGACAGCACATCTCCCAGCTCAATCCGAACGGGCCGTCCGGGAGCCAGTTCTCCGCGGCGGCATGGGGGATGATGCCGGCGGACAAGGCCGTGGTGTTCCTCCAGAACCACGACACCCAGCACACCACCGGCACGATCAGCTACCGTGACGGCGACGTGTTCCGCCTGGCGAACGTGTGGATGCTCGCGCAGCCGTACGGGTACCCGTCCATCCTCTCGAGCTACGCCTTCGTGCGGCCGCAGGAGAACTCGATGGGCC
>JBEKGT010000042.1:0-11173 GCA_050012655.1 Gemmatimonadales bacterium
CGCGGGGCGTTCACCGGCGCGGTGGGCGACCACGCGGGGCTCTTCGACCAGGCGGCCGGCGGCACGATCTTCCTCGACGAGATCGGCGAGGTGCCGACGGCGCTGCAGGCGAAGCTCCTGCGCGTCCTCCAGGATGGCGAGATCCGGCGGGTGGGCGATCGGGCGGCGCGGCGCGTCGATGCCAGGGTCGTGGCGGCCACGGCACGGGACCTCGAAGCGGAGGTCCGCGACGGCCGTTTCCGTGAGGACCTCTATTACCGACTGAACGTCGTGTCGGTGCGGCTCCCGCCGCTCGCGGAGCGCCCGGAGGACCTCCCACCGCTCATCCGCCACCTGATGGCGCGGCACGCGCGGCGGCTCGGCCGCGCTGAGCCGGCCCTCGCGCCGGATGCGATGCGCGCACTCCTCGACTACGCGTGGCCGGGGAACGTCCGCGAGCTGGAGAATGCCTTGGAGCGCGCGATGGTGCTGGCGCAGGGCGGGGCGATCGGCCGTGAGGATCTCCCCGTGGCTGTCCGCGCGGGCGCGGCGCGCGGCGCCGACGCGCCAGGGGCGGACTTGACCCTCGAGCACCAGGCGGCGGCCGCGGAGGCGACGGCCATCAAGGCGGCGCTCGAGCGCGTCGGCGGCAATCGCCGGCAGGCGGCCGCGCTGCTCGGCATCTCGGTGCGGACGCTCTTCTACCGGCTGCGCCGGCTGGGCATCGACCGGGACTGACCCTCCCCCCCCAACGCGCAAGACGGCGCACCGGCGTGCGTAGGGACTGCTGGGCGCTCCACGGGTTCCCACGGCAACTTCGCGGCGATCCCAGCCGGAGCGCACGACGATGGCGACGAGCCCCCGAACATCAGGATGGCATTCCGGCGCGGCCGTGACGCCGGCCGCCGCCATCGTCAGCCGGGCGGCGGAAGGACCGTCCGGCTTCTCCCTCGTGGAGCTGCTGCTTGCCGTCGTGCTGCTGGAGGCCGGCGTCCTGGCGCTCGCTGCGACGGCGAGCGGCGTCGCCCGCATGACCGTGCTGGGAGGGCGCTCGGGGGGGGCGGCGGTCGTGGCGGCGTCGCGGTTCGATGCGCTGAGGGCGACCGCGTGCGCGCTCTCCGCGGGGACGGTTGCGACGGCGAGCGACTCCGCCACGGACAGCCGTTTCCGGGAGCGCTGGACGGTCGCGCTCTCCGGCCGGGCGCGTGCGGCGCAGGTGGTCGTGTCCTACGCGGACGGCCCCCACGCACAGAGCGACGTCTACGAGACGGTGATCGCGTGTCCGCAGTGAGGAGGCCCTGGCGCGCGGCGTTCACGCTGGTCGAGGTCATAGTCATCCTCGCCCTCGGGGGGGTGGTCGCCGCGGCCGTCGCCGGCGTGCTCCTCGCCAACCAGCGCTTCTACCGCTCCCAGGAACAGATCCTCGAGACCCAGCGGAGCGTCCGCGACGCGGCACAACTCCTCGTCGCCGACCTGCGCGGCCTCGACGGCAGCGACGGCGACATCGTGGCGCTGTCGGACACCGCCGTCACCGTCAAGGCGGAGCGCGCCCTCGGCGTCCTGTGCGCCCGACCCGACCCGTCCACCCGCGCCCTCATCGTCGGCGACCATCTTCTCTACGGCTACCGGGCCGTGGATCCCACTCGGGACAGCGCGCTCGTCTATCGCGACGGCGACACCCTGCTCACGAGCGACGACCGCTGGCTCCGCGCGCCGGTGGCGTCCACCGGCGCCGCGCGCTGCCCCGACGGCGCGCCGGCCACGCGCCTGACCCTTGGGGGCACGAGCGGGCAGCTCGACGGGGCACCGCCGGGTCGCCCGTCCGGACCTTCGAGGTGGTGCGTTACCGGCTCTACGACGACGGCTCGCGGACCTGGTGGCTCGGCATCCAGACCTTCAGCGGCGGCTGGAGCGCCACCTCGCCCCTGGTGGGGCCGCTCCGCCCGAAAGACGGCGTGCGGTTCGACTTCCTGGACGCCGGAGGGGCCCCCACCTCCGATCGGACCACCGTGCGCCAGATCCGCATCACGGCCCGGGGACTCAGCGCCGGGCCAATCGCCGCCGCGGGGCGGCACGTGGGACCGTACCAGGATTCGCTCGCGACCCGTGTCTACCTCCGGAACAGTGCGCGGCGCTGACGGGTGGCCCGGGTCGTGTGGCGGCGCGGAACCCGGCTTCGCGCTCGCCGCCGCGGTCTTCGCGCTCCTGATCCTGTCGGCGCTCGCCGCCGGGGCGTTCTACGCCGCGTTCGAGGAGGTGCGCATCGGTCGGAACAGCCGGGCGGCCGAATCGGCCTTCGAGGCGGCGGAGGCGGGACTGAGTCGCGCGACGGCCGACGGGCCCCCGGGGGGATGGGGCGCGATGCCGGTCGGCGACTCCGCTCACTTCGCGGGGACCTTGCCCTCCGGGACGGGGAGGTTCTCCGGCGCATTCCTGCGACTCAACGGCCAGCTCTTCCTGGTCCGCTCGACCGGCACGGACGCGGCGGGCGAGGGGCAGCGCACCGTCGCGGCGCTGGCGCGGCTGGATTCCGCGGGAGTCGGGCTGGCCGCCGCCCTTGTGGCAGGGGGTCGGGTCGTGCTCGGACGTGGATCGCTCCTCGACGGCCGTGACACCGGGCCGCCGGCGTGGAGTGGGTGCCCGGCGGCGGGACGGCCCTCGCTCCCGGGGCTCGCGTTGCCGGGAGCGGGGGATCTCGAGGTCGCGGCATGTGGCGCCGGGTGCGTCGCCGGGGAGCCCCCGGTGCGGGCGGATCCGGCGCTCGCCGACGCGGTGCCTCTCCAGGTGGGAGGGGCGGATTGGGGCGCCTTGGCGCGCGTTGCCGCCAAGACGTATGCAGCGGGGGGGCAGGGGCTCGTGGTCGTGCCGTCGCCGTCGCAGTCTGGAGCGGCGTGCGACCCGTCCGCCCCCGACAATTGGGGTGAGCCGGCGCGGCCGCCCGTCGTGGCGCCATGCGCGGGGTACCTCCCGGTCATCCTCGTGACGGGGAACCTCACGATGGCTGGGGGGCGAGGGCAGGGCGTCCTTCTCGTCGATGGCGACCTGGTGCTCACCGGAGGGGCCGAGTTCGACGGACTGGTGCTGGTGCGGGGGTCGCTGCGGGCCGCCGGCGCCGGCGGGCGGATCCGGGGCGGAGTGGTCGTGGCCGTTACGGGCGGAGCGCTCGCGGCATCTCTGGAGGGCGCGTCCATCACGTATTCCGGCTGTGCGTTGGCGGCGGCACTGCGCAATGCGATGCCGGCTCGCCTCATACCCGAACGATCCTGGTCCGAATTGTATTAGGGGTAATTGTGGTGTAAGTCACGGACAGTCGGGACTTTTTGCCTTTTCGCCTCAAGTATCTTGACATGTACGGGGGCCGTGGACTATTCTAGGGGGTCTACGTCCCCCATATCTCATTGGGCCAAAACCAGATATGAGTCCTCTCGGTCGCAAGAAGCGCACAGTCGGGCTCGACATCGGCAGCGGCCTCATCAAGCTGGTGGTGATCGACCACAGCAAGGGGGAGCCCGAGCTGGTGAAGGTGGCGATCACGCCGGTCCTTGCGGACGCCATCGTCGAGGGAGAGGTCATGGACCCCGGCATCGTGGCCGATGCCATCCGGGGACTCTTCGTAACGGGCGGGGTGAAGCAGAAGCAGGTGGTGGCGGCGGTGGGCGGCCGCGACGTCATCGTCAAGAAGATACAGATGGACCGGATGAAGGAGTCTGACGCCCGCGAGGTGATCCGCTGGGAGGCCGAGCAGCACGTCCCCTTCGACATGGAGAACGTGGAGCTCGACTTCCAGATCCTGGATCCGGACGGGGAGGGGCTGCAGATGAGCGTCCTCCTCGTGGCGGCGAAGCGGGAGTTGGTCGAGAACAAGGTGTCGCTGCTGACCGACGCGGGGCTGGTGCCCGAGGTCGTGGACGTGGACGCGTTCGCCCTGCACAACGCGTTCGAGGTGAACCATCCCGACGCGATGCAGGGGATGGTGGGGCTGCTGAACATCGGCCATGAAGTGACCAACGTGAACATCCTCGAGGACGGCGTCCCGGTCCTGACGCGGGACCTGTCCATCGGGACGCGGCGGTTTCGCGAGGATTTGCAGCGTGAGCGCGGCATGACGGCGGAGGACGCAGAGAAGCTCCTCCAGTCGTTCGAGCGCTCGCCGGCGCTGGACCCGTACGTCGAGAGCCGAGGCGAGGAGATGGCGGTCGGGATCGAGCGCGCGGCGGCGTTCCTCCAGACCGCGAGCCGCGGCGGTGCGGCGATGGTCAAGGTGTACACCTCGGGCGGCGGCTCGCGGATCCCCGGGCTCCCGGAAGTGCTGGCGCAGCGCCTGGGCGTGCCGGTGGAGCGGGCCAATCCGATCCAGAACCTGAAGGTCCGGGACGGGGTGTTCGAGGCCTTCCAGGTGGACGAGGTCGTGCCGCTTCTGATGCTCCCGGTCGGCCTGGCGCTCAGGGCCGCCTAGCCCGGTGCAACGGGGTCTCCCGTGATCGAGATCAATCTCCTCCCCGGCGCGAAGCGCAAGCGCGGCGGCAAGGGCTTCACGTTCGCCCTGCCGGACCTGAAGGCGTTGCTGGGGTCGGTGAAGGACCCCTGGCTCATCGCCTGCATCATCTCGTGGGCGCTCCTGCTGGGCGCGGTGACGCCGCTGTGGATGAAGGGGCGGGGGCAGGTGACGGCGCTCGGGCCGAAGCTCGAGGCGGCGCAGCGGGAGCAGCGCCGGTACGCGGCGCTGGTCGCCCGCAAGCTGCAGTTCGAGCAGGCCCGCGACTCGCTCATCGCGCAGATCGAGGTCATCCGGGGCATCGACAAGGACCGCTACATCTGGCCGCACCTCCTCGACGCGGTTACCAAGGCGTTGCCGCCGTACACTTGGCTGGACAACCTGCAGTCGCGGGCGGCCGAGGGCGACACCAGCGGCGCGCCGTCGTTCCAGATCTCGGGCAAGACGGTCGACATGCAGGCGTTCACGCGGTTCCTGCGCAATCTCGAGGAATCACCGTTCATCGAGGCGGTGGCGCCGGTCTCCACGGGCCTGATCTCGGAGCAGGGCCGTGACGTCACGACGTTCGTGATCAACGCGCGCTACCAGTCGCCGGATTCCACCCAGCTGACGCTGCAGCCGTTGGCGGCCACCGTTGTGCAGGGTGTCCGCTCCGGCGGCGGGGTGAGGAGGTAGCGGGTGGCGAGCGTCATCCCCCAGGACCGCCGGGGCCAGATCCTGCTGCTGCTGACGGTGGTGGCGGTGGTGGCGGGGTACGTGCTCTGGAAGGGGTTCGCCCCGGCCGGCATCGACGGCATCACCCAGTACCAGCTGCGGCGCGATTCGATCCAGTCGCAGGTGGACACGCTGACGGCGCAGGTCCGCCGCTCGAAGGCCGACGTCCAGCACGGGACGGTGGGGCTGCTCGAGACGCGGCTCGCGCAGTTCCGCGCGAACCTGGAGCTGATGCGGCAGCTGGTGCCCGCGTCGACCGAAGTGCCGAACCTCCTCGACGACATCTCGAGCCGCGCCAAGATGCGCGGGGCGACGGTGGCGGACTTCACGCCCCAGGGGCTGGAGTCCGGCTCGCCCTTCGACACGCAGAAGGCGCGTTTCACCGTGACGGGACAGTTCGACCAGGTGGGCGAGTTCCTGTCGGATATCGCCAGCCTGCCGCGGATCGTGGTGCCGTTCGACATCAAGATCGATCGTCAGACGGGCCCGGGCACCGACACGACCCAGGGGCGGACGATGCTGCGGGTCGGCTTCCAGATCCGGACCTTCGTGAAGACGCCTGCGGGATCGGAGGGCGCCGCGCCGGCCGCTCCGGCGCCGGCGCACGCGCCCCCGCGCGCGGGAGGCGACCATGAGTAGGCGCCCGCTCGTCTTCGCGGCGCTCGGCGTGGTGTGTGCCGGCGCGCTGGTGGCGTGCGGCGGAGGGGGCGCGGCTCCGCCGGGGGCCTCGGCGGCGGGCGCGAACAAGGCCGCGGGCGCCGAAGGGGCGGCGGCGGATTCCGTGCCGGCGCATCCGGCGGCGGGGGCGAAGGCCAAGCCGAAGCTGCAACACTCGATGCTCCCCGACTCGGCCTCGCCGACGGATTACCGCCGGGAGGTGTTCCGCTACGCCGGCGGCTCGCGGGATCCGTTCCAGAGCCTGATCGCCTCGCGGGGCGTCGGGCCGCTGCTGAGCGACCTGCGGCTCGTCTCCATCGCTTACGACGCGCGCTACGGCAACAGCGTCGCGGTCGTGCGCTCGGCGCACGACACCCGCCCGATGCGCCTGCGGCGCGGCGACACCATCGGCCAGATGCGGGTCATTCAGATCCGGCAGTACGAAGTGGTGTTCCAGATCGAGGAATTCGGGTTCGAGCGCCAGGAGGTCCTGGCGCTCCGCCGACCGGAGGTATCGCGATGAGACGAGCCCTTGGGCTCCTGGTCCTGGCCGCCCTGCAGCTCGCGGCCGCGCCGGTGCGCTCGCACGCACCGACCGGTGACGTGCTGGGTGTGAGCGTGCTCGCGGCGCCGGGACGCGCCGAGGTCGTGGTGGACATCCGCGGCCCGGTCAATGTGACCGACTTCGTGCTCACCAACCCCGCCCGCCTGGTGCTCGACCTGGGGGGCGCCCGGCTCGTGGGTCCCTCGCTGCAGTACGACGGCGTCAATCGCGCGGGGATCCGGAACATCCGGTACTCCCAGTTCCGGCCGGACGTGGTGCGCGTCGTCATCGAGCTGGACGACACGCGCGATTATCAGATGGTCCAGGGCGACAACGCCATCCGCGTCACCTTCGCGGCGGCGCAGAGCTTCGCCGCCTGGCCGAACGGGGCGGTGGTCCTGCCGGCGAGCGCTCCGGCGCAGACCCCGGCGGCGGAGCCCGTGCGGGCGGCGGACCTGCCGGCGGCCATCCCCCTCGCGCCCAGCCCGCGGCCCCGCACCGGCGACGCCCCCGCGGCCCCCTCGGCAGCCCAGGCGGGCTCGCAGCAGCCGCGCATCTCCGTCACCTTCGACGCCGCGACCATCGACGAGGTCATCGCCAACTTCGCGGCGTTCTCGGGCCGCTCCATCGTCACGGGCAAGGGCATCACCGGCACGGTCACGGCGGAGATCCACGACCAGCCGTGGGACCGGGCGTTCGAAGCCATCCTGACTTCGCAGGGGCTGGCGGCCAGCGAGTTGCCCAGCGGGATCATCCGGGTGGACAGCAGGGCGAACCTGGCGGCCGAGGACTCCACGGAGCCGGTGACGACGCAGCCGTTCAAGATCAACTACGCCCGCGCGTCCGCGCTGCTCTCGTCCATCCAGCCTCTCCTCACGCCGCACCGCGGCTCGGCGGCGGCCGACACCACAACGAATTCGCTGATCATCACCGACCTGGTGTCGCGGATGGGCGCGATCAGGGACTTCATTACGCACTCGCTGGACGTCCGCACGTCCCAGGTGGCCATCCAGGCGAAGATCATCTTCGTGGATCGCACGAACCTGGAGGCACTCGGGCTGCGCTACGACCTCGGCACACAGCAGCAGTACTTCAACACCCTGATCCCGCGCGATACCTCGGGCACTCGGACGCCGGCGACGTCCGGAGTGCAGCAGTCGCCTGTAAGCGTCGTCTTCGGAGGCAGCGCGGTGGCCGCGGTCGCGGATGCCGGCGCCGTCGTCGGGCCGACGCTCGAGCTCATCTACACCACCGTTCTCGGCAACTACGCGCTCTCGACCTTCCTCCAGGCGGCGCAGCAGATGTCGCTCGCCGACGTGCAGGCCGAGCCGCAGGTGACGGTGGTGGACAACCACATGGCGACGATCTTCGTCGGCCAGCGGACGCCGATCCGCATCGCCGACCCCAGCTCGGCGGCCTCGAGCCCTGCCCGCGTCACCGTGCAGCTGCTTCAGACCGGCATCAAGCTCGAGGCGACGCCGCACGTGGTCACGGGCACGCGCGAGATCCTGATGGAGCTCCATGCCGAGCGCTCGTCGGTGGACGTGGCGCCCACCGCGGACGTCGGCGGCATCTTCGGCTCGCAGGAAGGCACCACGCAGATCCTCGTCCGGGACGGCGAGACCGCGGTCATCGGCGGACTCACCGTGACCTCGGTGTCGGAGGGCCGGAACGGCATCCCCTTCCTGGTGGATCTCCCGGTGGTCGGCCGCCTCTTCGGCGTGCGTACGCACAAGGAGGAGAGGCAGGACCTCCTCATCCTGGTGACGCCCCACATCGTGGACGACATGGTCGCCCGCGAGGGGACGCAGCCGTAGATCCTGGTCGGGATTACCGGGCCGGGCGGGACGGCCTTGGGCCGGCCCCCTGTGACCGAAGTCACGGTGCCCGGAGGTTGCAGCCGCTTTCTTCGTGAGTGCCAGGGCCGCCGCCCGACGCTCCGGGGTCCGTGAGACCGGAGGGGGGCGGCGCGGCCCGTCCGTGCTGGCGAAGCTCCACATTGGCAACGACGTGGTGCCCCATGATTCGACGCATCCTCGGTAGGTCCGGCATCCGCTTCCTGGCGCGAGTGAGCGCGCTGGCGGGCACCATGGTGGCCGTGTCGGTCTGCGGCGAAAAGAAGTTCGGCACGCCCACGGGCCCGAACGCGGACACCCAGGCGCCGGCTGTGCAGGTGATCGTCCCGGGCGCCGTGGCGGACACGCTGATCGAGGCCTCGGACAGCCTGCGGCTCACGCTCGTCACCGCAGACAACGTCCGGCTCAGTACGGTCCACCTGTCGGTCACCGGCCTCGGCACGTTCGTGCTGTCGGTGGTGTTCGACACGACCTTCCTGACGACCTCGACCGCGGTCACCACGTTCTCCCAGGCGTTCGTCGTCCCCCTCCCCGCGACCGCCGCGGGCCAGCGGATGGTGATCAACGCCTCAGCGACCGACGCGTCGACGAACGCCACCACGGTGACGGACACGGTGCGCGTGAACGACACGCAGCCGCCGACCACGACGCTGCTGACCCCGGCGGCGAACATCCTCGTCGGCTCCGGCGACACCATCCACGTCCTCGCGAGGGCGACCGATCCCTCCGGCATCCGATACCTCGGCGCCCGGCTCTTCTACCGCGACACGGTGTTGGGGAACGTCGTGACCCTGGCGGCGGACTCCCTGATCTACGGCAGCCGCGTCACCACGCGGCTGGACTCGTTCAAGGTCGTGGTGCCGGCCACGTTGAAGCCCGGCAGCTACCTGATGCAGGCGTTCGCGGCCGACAGCAGCCCCAACTTCAACAAGGGTGTCACGACGCCGGACCTCACCGTCGCGACGCGTGACATCCGTCCGCCCACGGGCACGTTCACCAACCCGCCGCTCGACTCGCAGGTCGTGGCGGGGGACACGCTCACCCTGCGGTTCCACCCGTCCGACAACGTGGGCGTGGTCAGCGTCGCGCTGCGCGGCTACGCGCTGCGCGGCAACCCGGCACTCGGCCCCGTGGACACGGTGCTGAGGTTCCAGCCGAAGACGGCGAGCTTCCCCCTCCAGCCGGTCGACACCAACCCGCTGATCCGGCAGCTCCTCCCGGTGCTCTCGGACTCGACGACCGAGCCGGTCTTCCTCGAGGCCAGGATCACCGACGTCGGCGGCAACGTCACGATCGTCACACGGCGCGTCCAGGCGGTGGGGGGCTCCCTGGTCAAGGCGCTCTCCCCGGTCGCGGGGGTGAAGCTGCAGGTGGGCCTGCCCCTCACGGTCATTGACAGCAGCTACAGCCCCTACGGCATCGATTCGGTCGGCTTCGTCTCCACGGGCTCCGTGCCCGGCACCGTCGTCGCGCCGAAGGCGGGTGCGCCGGTCCGGTCGATCGACACCCTGGCGCTTGCGGTCCCGCCGGCGTCGCCGCTCTCAGCCGACACGGTCGTGCCCTTCGCCGTCTACCACCGCGCGGGCGTCAGCTACCGCGTCCTCGGCCGGCCGCTCCTGCTCGCCTTCGTGGACCTCGTGCCGCCGACGGCCTCGATCCTGAGCCCGGCGCTCGTGGACACGGCGGTGAGCGCCGGCGACAGCGTCTTCCTGATCTTCCGGCTGCGGGACAACCGGGGCGTCGTGGTGGATTCGCTCGACGGATTCGCCCTGCACGGCGATTCGACGCTCGGCACGGCGGTCGAGGTGCCGCGGTTCGTGCTGAAGAGCGACCACCTGGCCTCGCCGACCGATACCACCCTCCGCCGGTACCTGCAGCCGGTGGCCGGCAATCTGAATCCGGAGCCGGTGTTCCTCCGCGTGGCGGCGCACGACAGCGCGGGGAACCGCGCACTGGCGCTGCAGCGCATCCAGGTCATCAACGGCGCGTCGGTGCGGCTCCTCGCACCGACGCCCGGGCTCGTCTCGCCCGTGGGCAATCCACTTGCGATCACGCTGAGCGGGTTCGCTCCTGACAGCGTGAAGGTCCTCGGCTACGCCTCGGCCGGCGCGATCGCGGTCCGCGATTCCAACGTCCTGCTGTCGCCCCTGGGGACGTCCCGGTCGGCGTCGCTCTCACTGCCGGTGCCGAGCACCACCCCCCTGGGTGCGGCCATCGACACCATCACGCCGTTCGTCATCAGCAGCTTGGGGCGCCGGACCCTCGGCGCGCCGGTGGTGGTGTCGTTCGCGGATTCCACGAAGCCGCAGCTGACTCTCGTCAGCCCGCCGCCGGACACCGGAATCGTGGCGGGCTCGAACCTCGCGGTCACGGTGCGTGTCCGGGACAATCGTGTGGGGACGTCGGTCAGCCTTCTCGGCCGCACGCAGCGCAGTTCCGGTGGCCCGCCCACAGCGCGGTTCGCTCCGGTCACCATCGGTGGCCTGAACTCCGTGGACACGACAGTGGTACGGACCCTCGCCTTCACCGGTGACTCGACCGCCGAGCTCGCGTACATCGTCGCGACCGTGACCGACGGGGCCGGGCTGCAGTTCAGCGATTCGGTCCGCATTCAGATCAGCTCGGGGCCGTACGTCCGGATCGCCAGTCCGGCGAACGGCACGCAGATCAAGCTGGGCCAGACGGGCGCGAGCATCCTTCCGGTCGTCTCGGCGTTCCGCCCCGACACCATCGCGTACCTCGGGGTCCGCGTCACCGGCCGGGTGACGACGGCGGACTCGGTGCCGTCGCCGCGGCCGATGACCACGACCACCCTCACGCAGCAAGTCGCAGTCAACATCCCTGCGAACACGCCGCTGGGCACGATCACCCTGAAGCCGTTCGCGTGGACCAAGGCCGGGGTGCTCTGGACCGGGCCGACGGTGTCGT
>JBEKGT010000043.1:0-11121 GCA_050012655.1 Gemmatimonadales bacterium
CGGTGTGCGGTCCGCGGTGAGCGGTGAGCGGACAACGGTGAGCGGTGACCGGTCCACGGTGCGGATCCGCTACGCCAAGCGCGGCCCCCTGCGGTTCGTAGGGCACCTGGAGCTGCTGGGGGAGCTGGACCGCGTGCTACGTCGGGCGCGGGTGCCGGTGCTATACTCCGGGGGTTTTTCTGCGCGGCCGAAGGTCAGCGCGGGGGCCCCGCTCGCCACGGGATGGCTCTCCGAGAGCGAGTGGCTGGACCTCGAGGTGTCGGGTGCGTGGGATGCGCCGCGCCTCGCGGATTTGCTCGATGACCTCAACCGGCACGCCGCGGCCGGTATGCTGTTCCACGCGGCGGGCATCCTGCCCGGGAAGGGCACGTCCCTGATGGCCTCGGTCGAGCGCAGTACCTATCGCGCCACGTTCCCGCAGCCGCCGTTCGAGTGGTCCTTCGCGGACCTCGACGTGGGCTGCCGGACGTTCCTCGCGCGTGCGGAGGCGCCTTACGCCCGGGAGCGCCACGGCAGGACCAGCCAGATGGACCTCCGGCCCCTCGTCTACGACCTCGCGGCGCAGTCGGCCGCGACCGTCGTGGCGGAGGTTCGGACGGCGAGCGACGGGTCGGTGAAGCCGACCGAAGTCCTGGAGGCGGCGCTGGGCATCCCTCGGGAGCTCGTGCCCCTCATCCTCATTCACAAGACGGACACCCGCTGCGCGGGCGGCGCATCGCCGCTCGGCGGCTGCCTGGTGGCCGTCGGAGACACAGACGTTGAAACGGGAAATTCTGATCAATGGCAGCCCGCGGGAGACCCGCGTGGCCATCGTGGAGGACGACCAGCTCGTTGAGCTCCTGGTCGATCGCCCCGAGTCCCGCCGTTCGGTGGGTGACATCTACCTCGGCAAGGTCGAAGCGGTCCTGCCGGGGATCCAGGCCGCCTTCGTCGACATAGGGGCCGAGAAGAGCGCGTTCCTCCACGCCTCCGATCTCGTGGAGTCGGAGGAAGAAGAGGAAGAGGACCTCGACGACGAGCAGGGCGGGGACGACGCGGCCGAGGCGCCCATCGGCGGTCGCGAGCGCGACGCGGGCCGCCACGGAGGGAAGCTCCCCGCGATCCAGGAGCTGCTGAAGCGCGGTCAGACCATCCTGGTGCAGGTCTCGAAGGAGCCGATCGGCACCAAGGGGCCGCGGGTCACCGCGCAGGTCTCCATCCCCGGGCGGTTCCTCGTCTACATGCCGACGGCCTCGCCGAAGGTGGGCGTGAGCCGGAAGATCGAGTCGCGCGAGGAGCGCGCCCGCCTGCGGCAGATGGTCCAGAAGATCCTCCCCAAGGACCAGGGGGGCGTGATCGTGCGCACGGTGGGCGAGGAGCTCACGGAGGAGCACTTCAAGCGCGAGCTCGACGCTCTCCTCAAGCTCTGGAAGAAGATCAACAAGAAGAAGGCCTTCGTGCGGCCCCCGTCGCTGATCCAGCGGGAGACGAGCCTCACGCGCGGCATCATCCGCGATCTCTTCTCGGCGAAGGTGGACCACCTCTGGGTGGACGCGAAGGAGCTCTACAACGAGATCCATGCGTACCTCGATCAGGTGGGTCCCGAGCTGAAGGAACGAGTGACCCTCTACAAGGACGAGACGCCGCTGTTCGACAAGTTCGACGTCGAGAGCGAGATCCGGGACCTCTTCAAGCGGCGCGTGGACCTGCCCACCGGCGGGTACCTGATCATCGAGCCCACGGAGGCGCTCGTCTCGATCGACGTCAACACCGGGCGCTACACCGGCAAGAAGGACCCCGAGAAGACCATCCTCAAGACGAACGTCGAGGCGGCGCGCGAGATCGCGCGGCAGCTGCGGCTGCGGGACGTGGGCGGCATCATCGTATGCGATTTCATCGACATGGAGGCCTCGGAGAACCGCAACAAGGTGCTCCAGGAGCTGCGCCAGCACCTCGCGCGCGACCGGGCCCGCACCAAGGCGTTCGCCGTGTCGGACCTCGGGCTCATCGAGATGACGCGCCAGCGCGTGCGCCCCTCGCTCCTCCAGTCCATGACGCAGGCGTGCCCGAGCTGCTCGGGGACGGGCCGCGTCTTCCTCCCGGAGACAGTGGTGCGGCGGCTGGAGAGGTCGCTGAAGCGCGCGGCGGTGGAGGGGAAGGACCCGCGGATGACCGTGCGGCTCCATCCCGAGGTGGCGCTCTACCTGCTGGAGGAGGAGCCCGGGCTGCTGCGGAACCTGGCCAAGCAGACGGAGATCGACCTCGAGATCCGCGACGATCCGATGATGAAGCTCGACGAGTTCAAGCTGATGAGCCAGCCGGCGGGCCGGGACGTCACGGCGACGTACCTCGTCGCGTAGCGCTCGCCCGCTGGCGCTGCGGTGCGGGGCCGGCGGGGGCGACGCCCTCCGGCTGCCCGATGTGCTCGCAGAGTCGGGCATCGCCCCCGCCAACCCCGCGCCTTGCGCCCGCACCAGCGCGCCGAAGGCCGGCCGTTGACCCGGAGGTCACGCCAGGCTATAGTTAAAGGCTGTTGCATCACGCAGTTAACGAAACGGCGAACGGGTCAGGCGATGTACGCGATCTTCAGGACGGCCGGAAAACAGTTCAAGGCGGAGCCGGGGCGGCTCGTGAAGATCCCCTCGGTGGGCGCCGAGCCCGGTGTGAAGCTGACCTTCGACGAGGTCCTGCTCGGCTCCGACGGCACGGCGATCCAGGCCGGCACGCCGCTGGTCAAGGGCGCGAAGGTCACCGCGGAGGTCGTTCGGCACGGGAAAGAGAAGAAGATCATCGTCTTCAAGATGAAGCGCCGGAAGGGCTACGCGCGCAAGCAGGGGCACCGGCAGGGATACACGGAGGTCCGCATCGACTCCGTCGTGCTCGGCTGACGCCGGACCCACGGACGCACTGACGGACGGTGGTGACGCATGGCGCATAAGAAAGGCGTAGGCAGCACCCGCAACGGGCGCGACTCCGGGCCGAAGTTCCTCGGGGTGAAGCGCTACGGCGGCGAGGCGGTGATCGCGGGCAACATCATCGTCCGCCAGCGCGGCACGCATATCCAGGCCGGCCGGAACGTGGGGCTCGGCGTGGACCACACGCTCTTCGCGAAGGTGGACGGCGTAGTGAAGTTCGAGTGGAAGGCGAAGGACAAGCGGATGGTGAGCGTGTACCCGGTGGCCGAGGCGGCGACCGCGTAACGACGGCATAGGCCGCGCGCGGGCGCTCGGGTCCGCGACGCGGTGCAGGACATAGGGGCCGGCTCCGGCCGGCACCCGCAACGACATAAGGGGGCCGCCGCGACGGCCACCCACAGCGACATAGGGGCCGGCTTCGGCCGGTACCCGCAACGACATAAGGGGGCCGCCGCGACGGCCACCCGCAACACAGTCCGCGACGGCCCTCGAGCGATCGGGGGCCGCCGTGCGTCCGGACGCCCGGGCGCACTCCCTGAACCTTCCCGTCCCCTCCCGCCGTAGGGTTCTCGAAGGAGGCCAACGATGAACCTCATGGACCGTGTCGCGGCAGGACTCGACCAGCTCGGCAAGAAGGCCGCCCAGGCCATCGACGAGAGCAAGCTGCGGATGGAGGTCGCCGGCGTCCGCCGCCGGAAGGACCACGCCGCCCGCGATCTCGGCTACCTCGCGTACCGCCAGTCGAAGGGGGAGATCCTCGCGGAAGGCGATACCGAGCTTCAGATCCGCCGCATCGCGGCTGCGGAGGAGGAGATCGCGAAGCTCGAGGCCGATCTCGCCAAGGTCCGCGAGCGCAACGCTCCCCGGACGGGCGACGCGCCGCCGCCCGCCACGGAGCCGGGAGCGCCGACCACCTAGTCTCCCCGCTTCGCGGGGCCCGACGTGAAAGTGGGCTAGTTCCCGGCACTGCGCCGGGGACTAGCCCACTGTTCATCTTGGCGTGTTGGCGTCCGGCTACTGTCTCGCCGTCAGCTCGAACGCCATTGGTATCCCCACCATCGCGTACTTCACGATGAGGAACGGCGCCTCCCTCGACACATACAGGGTCATCCCCTGATCACCGCCTGTCATCTCCACTCGCCAGCAGGCGAAGGTCCCGGCGGGCACGGTGACGGACTCCTCGCCCCCCACTGCCAATGTGAGGACGCGGCCATGCCCTTCGCTGCCGGCGAAGACGGGGAGCGTGAAGCGCGCGTTCGCCGCGAGGGGGAGCGCGCCCAGCACGGCCTCCATCTCGTTCTCGTCCAGCGTTCCCGCCGCGAGCGTCGTGTCCACGTTGACGTCGTGCATGCCCTCCCGGCCCGGCATGTGCGCCTGGCCGCGGACGTGCGTTCCATCGTAGTCGAGCCGCACGAACATCTGCTGGCCCTGGGCGGCGGTCGACAGGTGCATGCTCACCGGCGCCAGCGTCTGCGCGTCGATCACCGTAGTGTCGGACTGCCGCACCATGGCGCCGATGTTCGTGGAGCCGAGGATCTGGACCACGGCGCGCCCGCCGAGCGTGGTGCGCGCGACCGTGCGCGAGGCGTCGCCCATCGGGTTCCCCTGGAACAGGACGCGGTAGGTGAGATTCATCGGCGTGATGTGGTCCGGCACCCAGTTGACGGCCGAAGCCCGCGGCGAGAGGTCCGCCTCGGTGAGGGGGTTCCCCTCAACGTCCACGATGCGGATCGGGTAGCCGAGGGGCTTGAGCTTCGGCAGAATGACCGGCCCGTCGCCCACCACGAGGATCACCATCCGGTCCGTCGCGAAGTGGGACCGCGCGGCCGCGGTGAGTTCCGGCGTGCTGACCGCCGCGAGGCGCTCCCGGTAGCGGCTGACGTAGTCGGCGGGGAGCCCGAGGAGCCGGGCGTTGGCCACGGCCCCGGCGATCTGCTGGGCCGTCTGGATGGTGAGCGGGAACGAGCCGGCGAGGTAGTTCTTCGCCGCCGCGATCTCGCTGTCGGGCGGCACCTCGTTCCGGATCCGGTCCATCTGGTGGAGCAGCTCGGCGAGGGCGCTGTCCGTGACCGCGGTGCGGACCTCGGCGTTGGCCTCGAAGGACCCGGTTCCGCGCAGCCGGCTGAAGCCTGAGTACGACCCGTACGTCCATCCGTGCTGCTCACGCAGGATCAGGAAGAGTCGCGCGTCGGTGCCTCCCCCGAGGATCTTGTTGGCGATGGTGAGGGGATACACCGCCGGGTCGCGCGGCGTGATGAAGGGGAAGCCCGCGAGGATGTTCGACTGCACCGCGCCCGGCTTGTTGACGAGGATCAGCTCGGTGCGGGTGCGTGCCGGGATTGCTGGCTGCGCCGCCTCCGGGGCGGCCGCGCCCCGCCAGGCGGCGAAGGTCCGGGTGGCCAGCTGGCGCACGCTTGCCGCGTTCACGTCGCCCGCCACGACCAGGAGAGCGCCGCCGGGGCGCACGCGCTGGCCGTAAAACGCAACGATGTCGTCCCGCGTGACGGCGCGGAGCGAGGCGGGCGTGGTGCTCCGCCCGTAGGGATGCGAGCCGTACACCTCGTGCCGGAAGATCCGGTCGGCGATGGATGCCGGCTGCGAGAGCTCCAGCTGGAGCGAGGAGAGGGCCCTGGTCCGCGCCAGCTCGACCTCACTGGCGGGGAAGGTGGAGTGCGTGACGATGTCGGCGAGGACGTCGAGGGCGAGCGGGAGCCGCTCCGAGAGGGAAGAGACCCCGATCCGCAGGAAGTCCGGATCGGCGCCGGCGAAGACCGACCCGCCGGCCCCCTCCACCTCCGCCGCCATCTGATCGGCGGTGCGGGTGGCGGTGCCCTTCGTGAGCAGCTCGGCGACGATGTCGGCGAGGCCCGTCTTGTCCGCCGGCTCGTAGATGTTCCCTCCCGGCACGGCGAGGGAGACCGTCACGACCGGCTGCTTGTGCCGCTCGACGACGATGAGGTCCATGCCGTTCGGGAGCCGCGCGGTGACGAACGCGGGGAACCGCACCGGCCGCAGCGCCGTGGGCGCCGGCGGGGTGGTGGGATACTGGGCTCGGGCAACGCCGGGCAGCGTGAGCAGGCCGGGCACCAGGAAGGCCGCGACGAGAACGGAGCAGACCGAACCCTTTGCGCTTGGCACCACTGCGCGTCTGCGCGTCTGCACACTACCGGTCACTAGGTACTGCACACTGTGGCGGGTCATCGTCAGTTCCCCCCGCGGTTCTGGGCCGGCGGATTCACGATCAGCGTCAGCCTGTTCTCCGGCGTCAGGTAGCGCTGGGCGACGCGGCGGAGGTCGGCGGTCGTCACCGCCAGATGGCGCTGGATGTCGCTGTTGGCGGCGTCCAGCGAGCCCTCGAACCAGAGGGCGGACTGGAGCGCCTCGGCCACCCCCATCGAGGTCTGGCGCTGCCGGACCACCCCGGCCCGGTACCGGTTCTGGGCCTTGGAGAGCTCGGCCTGAGGGATGGTGTCGTTGCGTATCTTGTCCACCTCGTCGTTCAGGAGCTGCTCGACGCGCGCGGTCGCCACGCCCTGGTTGTCGATGGCGGCGAACATCACGATGCCCGCGCTGCGCCGGAGGTCGCCGAAGCCGAAGCTCTGCAGCGCCGCGCGCTCCTGCCGCACGAGGCGCAGGTTGAGCCGGCTCGACTCGCCGCTGCCCAGGATGCTGGTCAGGAGCTCGAGCGCGGGGGCGTCGGCGTCGTTCTCCGCCGTCGCCTTGTAGATCAGCGCGACGAGCGGGAGGTTCGCCTTGTCATCGGTCATCTCGAGGCGCCGGCTGCCGGTCCCGTACTGCATGCGGCATTGCACCGGCGCGGCCGCCTCGGCCCGGGAGATGTCGCCGTAGTCCTGCTGGATCAGGGCGCGCGCCTCGGCCGGATCGAAGTCCCCGACCACCGTCAGCACCGCGTTGTTCGGGGCGTAGAACCGGCGGAAGAACGCCTGCACATCCTCGACCTTCGCCGAGTCGAGATCCGCCATCGAGCCGATGACGGAGTGCGAGTAGGGGAAGCATGCGGTCGAGTCGAAGGGCAGCGTCGGGCCCTCCTCGAACGCCCGCCCATAGGGCTGGTTGTCCACGCCGAGCCGCCGCTCCTCCTTCACGGTCTGCCTCTGGTTCTCGAAATTCGCCTGGGTGATCGCCAACGAGCGCATCCGGTCCGCCTCGAGCCACAGGCCGAGGTTGAGGCGGTTGGAGGGCAGGGTCTCGAAGTAGTTGGTGCGATCCTCCGTCGTCGAGCCGTTCATCGAGCCGCCGGCCCGCTCCACGAGCTGGAGGTGCTCCGACTTCCGCACATGCGCGGAGCCCTGGAACATCATGTGCTCGAAGAGATGGGCGAAGCCCGAACGGCCCAGCCGCTCGTTGGAGCTCCCCACGTGGTACCACACGTTCACCGTGACCACCGGGACCGCGTGGTCCTCCGACAGGACCACGGTCATCCCGTTCGGCAGCGTGTACGTGTCGTACGTGATGCGTCCAGCCTGCTCCTGCGCCGCGGCCGGCCCGGCGGCGGCGAGCAGTGCGCAGGACAGGACCAACGCTCCCGTCCACTTGGCACTGCGCACCACTGCGCGTCTGCGCGTCTGCACACTGCTGCTCACTGAGCACTCCTTACTGAGGGGGGAACAGTCTCCAGGCATTCTCACACGTGATCTTCGTCTTGACGTCGTCGGGCAGTTCCAGGTTTCGCAGCTGCGCCAGGTTCTGCCCCAAGTCGCGGACGCCGGGGCTCGGCCAGTCCGTGCCCCAGAGGACCCGGTCGGCCACCTCCGCCAGCCGCGGGAACCACTCGAGGAGCCGCGGCGGCGGGATGCCCGAGATCTCGAGGTGCACGTTCCGGTGCCTACGCAGGATGAAGAATGCCTCCTTCATCCAGAGGGGCCGGCCCCCGTGAGCCATCACGATCACGAGGTCCGGGAAGTCCACCGCGACGTCGTCCAGCTCCATCGGATTGCCGTACTTGCAGCGCGCCCCCGGGAACACGCTCGTGCCGGTGTGGATCATCACCGGGAGGCCGCGCTCCTCGCACCGCCGGTAGAGGGTGCCGAGGGTCCGCAGGCCCTGGGTGTGCGCGTTGGCCGGGAAGAGCTGGTGCGGGGGGTGGATCTTGAGGCACCGGATCCCCATCTCCAGCAGCTCGTCCACGTGGCCCTTCACGTCGCCGGCGTACCGCGGGTGCACGCCGCCGAAGGGCAGCAGCCGCTCGGGCGCGGCCTCGGCATAGCGGACCGAGAAGGTGTTCGCCGCGTCGGTGAAGCCGAGCACGTCGGGGCTCGGGTAGTTGATGAGCCCCACCCGCTGCACGCCCGCCCGGTCCATCGCGTCGAGGAGGAGGCGCGGCTCGTCCATCATCGCCAGGAGGGCATCCCAGTGGTCCTCGTGCCCCCGGCGCATCGTCTCCGCGACGGCGGGCAGCATCTCGCGCCACGGCTGGACGTGGACGTGCAGGTCGGTCACCCCCGGGGCGGGGGCGTCGGCGCTCACCAGGGGTGGGCGTCCACCACGCGGCGTGCGTCGTCGGGATGGTCGGTGCACAAACCGTCCACGCCGAGGCGGAGGAGGTGCTCCATCCGCTCCGGGTCGTTGACCGTCCAGGCGAAGAGCGCCATCCCGGCGCCGTGGACCGCCGCGACGAGCGCGTCGTCGATGAAGGGCCATTCCTCCCAGAGGACCTGGGCGTCGGCCTCCGCCATGCAGCGCACCGGGTTGACGGGGTACGAGGCCGAGATGATGCCGCGCCGCAGGTGCGGCCGCGCCTCCCCGAGGCGGTGGACGATGCGGTGATCGAAGGCGTGGATCGCGACCCGCTGAGGCGCCGGCGACCGGTCGAGGACCGCGAGGAAGCGCTCGTCGTTCTCGGGCGAGAGCTTCTTCGTCTCCACGTACGCCATCATCGCGGGGAGGATTGTGGCCAGCGCCTCCTCCAGCACCGGGGCGGGCTCGCCGTTGGGCAGAAGCTCCTCCCGGATCTCGTGCAGCGAACAGTGGCTGATGTGGCGGTCGCCCACCATGTTGCCGTGGTGGACGAGGAAGGCACCGTCCGCGGTCTCGTGGATGTCGAGCTCCACGGCGTCGGCGCCGAGCTTCCCGGCGGCGCGGAATGCCGCGAGGGTGTTCTCCACCTCGTAGCCCGAGGCGCCGCGATGCGCGATGACGAGGGGTCGGCCCATACGCCCAAGCTACGCCGGCGTGCGGGTCCCGCAAGCGCCGCGCTGGGCCCTGCCGGTCCCGGCCGCGCGGCCCGGCCCCGGGGGTTCAGCGACCCACGAAGTGGGGTACGCGCTTCCCAAAGAACGCATCGAGCCCTTCCCGCACGTCGGCGCTCTTGAGGCACGCGAGCTGGGCGTCCAGCTCCAGGTCGATCATCTCGTCGAGCGAGACGTAGTCGCTCATGTAGACGAGGTGCTTCAGGGCGTGCACCGCCAAGGGCGCCGCAGCGGCGATGTGCCTCGACCAGGAGCGCGCCACGTCGGCGAGATGGTGGCTCTCCACCACCTTGTTCACCAGACCGATGCGCAGCGCTTCCTCCGCATCGATGAGGTCGCCGCTGATGAACAGCTCCATCGCCTTCGCCGGTCCCACCAGGCGGGTAAGGTAGAAGGTGCTCCCCCAGTCGGAGGAGAGACCCAGCTTGGTCAGGACCTGTCCGATCTTCGCGTTGTCGCCCGCGATCCGCAGGTCGCAGGCGAGGGCGAGGCTCGCGCCCCATCCGGCCGCGACGCCGTTCACCGCCGCGAGCACCGGCTGCGGCGCCGCGCGGATCTCCGTCCCCAGCGCGCGCGCGCCGTCCACGAGGCGGCGCTCCAGGGTCTCGTCCCCCTCGTCGAGGATCCGCTTCAGCTCGTCGAGATCGGCACCGGCGCAGAAGTAGTGGCCGGCGCCGGTGATGAGGATCGCGCGCACGTCCGGTGCGGCGATCAGGCCCCGCAGCGCGGCGACGGCCTCCTCCACCATCTCGGCCGTCAGCGCGTTCTGCTTCTCGGGACGGTTGAGGGTGAGCGTGCCCACCCCCAGCTCGGTCCCCACCTGGATGTTCCGGTGTTGATCCCCCGCCATCGAGGTCTCCCCTCTGGGCGACAGGTGGCTCGCTGCCGACGCGCCGGGCCGACCCTCCGGCGACGGCTCCACCGTAGGCTCCGACTGCCCCTGCGTCCAGTCCCCCGCTGTGGTGTACATTGTGGCGGCCGTGGCCTTCGACCTGGCGCGGAATGAAGAGTGAAATAGTCGTCATTGGCCAGCTCGCCCCGGGCCGGAGCCTGACGGGCGCACGGTGGGGGTTAACACGTGGACCGTGGTGACGTCCAAGCTATTGTCGCATGGGAGCTCCCGTGACCACCGTCGCGGATGACGGCGACCTGATCGCCCGGTACCTGACGGGCGACGAACAGGCGGCGGCCGAGCTGGTCCAGCGACACACGGCTCCGCTGGCGCGGTTCCTCGCCATCCAGGGGGCTCCGGAGGACGAACTGGAGGACCTGGTCCAGGACGCGTTTTTCCGCGCGTTCCGAGGGCTGGGGGGCTTTCGGGGCGGGGCGAGCTTTCGGACGTGGCTGCTGGCGATCGGGTCGAACCTGCTGAAGGACCGGCGCCGGCGGTGGAAGAAGCAGATGCTGGTGGAGCTGACGCCGGAGGTGCCCGACCGTTCTGGGGACCCGGCGGGGGAGGCGGAGGCGGGGTGGACGGCGGAGCGGCTGTCGGAGGAGATCGGCCGGCTGCCGCGGCTGCAGCGGGAGGTGTTCCTCCTGCGGGCACAGCAGGGCCAGGACTATGGCGCCATCGCGCAGGGGCTGGGGATCAGCGAGGGATCGGCCCGGGTGCACTTCCACCACGCGGTCAAGCGCCTGAAGGAGCGGATCGCATGAGCGAGCTGCCGGACGACCTGGAGCGGGCGCTTCGCGACCTCGATGCCATGGCGGCGCGGCGCGCGGAGCGGGTGGACGCCGAGCGGGTCGCGGCGCGGGTGACGGCGCGGCTGCGGTCGGAGCCGGTGCGGGGTGCGCGGGTCGTCGCGCGGACGTGGGCGCTCCCGCTGTCGCCGCGATGGGTGGGTCTGGCGGCGGCCGCTGTGGTGGTGGTGCTCGCGGGGACGATGGCCCGCAGCATCCTGCAGCCGGGCGGCGCGGCGAGAGTCCCGGTACCGGTGATCGCGCAGGGGTTGGATTCACTCGATGTGCAGGGGCTGGAGCGCCTGTTGCAGGTGGCCGGCGAGGTGAGGCCGTCCACG
>JBEKGT010000044.1:0-11038 GCA_050012655.1 Gemmatimonadales bacterium
GCCGAGGACGACGGCGCGGACCTGGGCCGCCTTCACGGGGATGCGGCCGGGACAGCAGACGTAGGAGCAGTCGGCGGAGCGGGCGGCATCCGGCGGCGCATTGACGACGACGTGATGCACGCCGGGGAGGAGCGCGACCAGTGCGGGGGCCAGCCGCCCCGCCCCTCCGGCGAGGACGAGGTAGCCGCCGGGGCCGCGGAGGTCGAGGAAGGTGGCGAGGGCTTCGGCGGTGAGCGCGGCGGCGCTTTGTCGCTCGGGGGGCGCCGCCGCACCGGGCCCGCCGCCCGAGAAGTCCAGCTCGCCGTCCCGGATGGGGAACTCCGCCAGGCAGACGGGACATCCCACCACGCCGCTCGTGACCTGCCGCCCTTCGGTCCGGTGCGCAACGCAGACCACGAAGGACTCCTCGTGGTCGCGGGGGCAGCGGAGGATCTCGGTCAGCTCGAGGAGCACCTAGGGGCGGAACTCCACCCAGGTGAGCTTCCCCGCCTCGACGCGGACCCGCCGGAAGACCTTCCGTCCCTCGATCTTGGTGCCGAGGACGTACTCGCCGGGAGGCACGTCGGAGACGGCGAAGTGTTCCTGGTAGTCGGGGGTGCCGCGATTGTGGACGCCGTACGTCTCGGCGTACGCGAAGGGCGTCTCCTGGGGCTCCGGCTTCACGATGCCGTAGATGCGCGCCTGCTGCACCGGCGCGCCGTGCGAGTCCCACACCTGTCCGGCGACGAGGCCCGTCCCCGGCAGCGGCTCGATCCACAGCTCGGGATTGGTGGTGTAGGGCGGGTAGCGGTTGTCTCCGACGATCGCGCCCACCGAATCGGTCGGGGCGGCGTGGACTTCGAGGTGCAGGTGGTCGTTCGTCGCGCGGCCGGTGCTGCCGACGAGCGAGATGGCCTGGCCGCGCTGGACGCGCTGGCCCACGGTCACGAGCAGCCGCGAGTTGTGGAAGTAGACGCTGTAGATGCGCCGCGGCCGCACCTCCCCCGGCACGACGAGCGTGCTGTCGTGCCGGATCGCGACGACCAGCGCGCCCCGCTCCGCGGGGCCGGCGTGGACCACCACGCCGCCGTCGATGGCGTGCACCGGCGTGCCGACGGGGTCGTTGAACTCGACGCCCTGATGCTGCTGGAAGAAGCCGCCCATCGTCGAGCCGTAGCGGTACGTCTGGTCGATGAAGGGCTGATCGGTGAGGGCGATGGGCCGCGCGAACCAGGTGTGGCGCGGCGCCTCGGGGGCGCGGACGCCTTCGGTGTCGCCCCGGGCGAGGCACGCGGCTGGCTGGGCGCCGAGGAAGCCGCAGGCAGTGCCGAAGAGGGTGTCACCGGCCTGATCGGGGGCCGGCGGGAGGACGGCGTAGACGTCGCGGGCGCGGGCCGTCGCGCCGCCGATCAGCGCGAAGCCCTGGCGCTCCAGCTTGAGGGCGCCCGACGCGGTAGCGCCGGCGCAGAGCACGCCGTCGCAGCCGGCGAGGGCGCGCACGGCGCGGCCCTCGGGGGGCGCGCTGCGCATCATCGCGTTCATACACTGCCACTGGGCGTGCTCCTGGCGCCGCTTGGGCTTGAGGCCCCCCGCGCACCGCTCGCCCCCGAAGACGACAGGCACGACCGCCGCCGACTTGTCCACCATGAAGATGGCGCGGATCCGCGCGCCGAAGGCCGGCACCGGCGGCGGGTCCATCCGCGCATAGCGGCCGCCGACGCGCCACTGCCCCGCCCCGCGGAGCGTGGAGACCCACAGCCCGCCCTCGCGCGCCCGCTCAATCGCGAGGACGTAGCGGCTCGGGAGGGCGCCGGGCCCGCTGTCGGTGACGGCGCCCCACGTGTCCCCGAGGTCGCCGGTATAGCGGATCCCATCGGCTGTGGCGATGAACGCCGTGTCGTGCGCGACGACGATGCCGTCGGGGGCGACGTACTGCCACTTGGGCCCCAGCTCGCGGAACTGCCAGTTGCGCCAGGTGTGGCCCCCGTCGCGCGAGACGCCCCAGCCGTTCCCGACGGTGCCGTACCACACCGTGCCTCCGGAGCCGAAGGCGAAGGCGTGAACGAAGTCCATCGAGATGCTATGGGCGGTGGTGTCGCTGGTCTGGTGCTCCCACCCGCGCGCGCCGGGGCGCAGCACGAAGATCCCCTCGCCGTAGGTGCCGACCCACAGGGCGCCGTCGGGTCCGCGCGCCAGGGTGAGGATGTGCACGCCCCACCCCGAGGAGTCGGGAAGCGGCGGCAAGTGCGACGCCTGCGCACGAACGACCGCCGGAGCGGCAGCGAGAAGCAGCAGGAGGAGGGCGGCGGGGGCGGCGGAGCGGCGTCTCACGATCTCGGCTCGATGTGCAGTTCGGGGATGGCGACGCGGTCGGGCCGGGTGGCGAGGAAGAGCACCGCCTCGGCGATGTCCTCGGGGCGCAGCATCGCGGCGCGCTTGAGGAAGCCCGGCCGCGCATCCGGATCCACGGGGTCCCAGATGGCGGTGTCCACGGGGCCCGGGGAGACGAGGGTGGCGCGCACGCCGGTGCCCTTCAGCTCCCGCGCCAGCGCGCCATGGAGGCCGCGGAGGCCGTGCTTGGCGGCGACGTAGGCGGCGTTGCCGGGGAGAGGGAGATGGTCTGCCACGGAACCGATCATCACCACGAGGCCGCGGTGGTGTGCGACCATCGGCGGCACGAAGGCGCGCAGGACCAGGAAGGGGCCGGTGAGGTTCCCGGCGATCTGCCCGGCGAACTCCTCCGGGGTCGTCTCCACGAGGTTGCGCAGGAGGAAGGCGCCGGCGTTGTGGATGAGGAGGTCCGGCGCGCCGACCGCGGCGGCGACACGCGCCGCAGCCGCAGCCACCTGCTCCGGCTCGGAGAGGTCGCAGCGGATGTCGGTGCGCCGCTCGGCCTCGACGTCGGCGAGGCTGCGGGCGAGGCGCACCACGTGCGCCCCCGCCGCCATGAGCTCCTCGGCGACGGCCAGTCCGATGCCGCGCGAGGCCCCGGCCACCACCGCCGTCCGCCCGAAGAGGGGCGGCGCGCTCACGTCCGGCGGGCCTTCACCGCAGCCCCCAGGCGCTCTGCACCAGGCGGAGGAACTCGTCCCGGGTGCGCGGATCCGAGCGGAAGATCCCGCGGACCGCCGAGGTGATCGTCTTGGAGTGCTGCTTCTCGACCCCCCGCATCATCATACAGAGGTGGTACGCCTCGATGACCACGCCGACGCCGTGCGGCTCGAGCGTCTCTTGCAGCGCGTCGGCGATCTGGTCGGTGAGCCGCTCCTGCACCTGGAGCCGCCGCGCGAACACCTCGACCACGCGGGCCAGCTTCGAGAGCCCCACGATCCGGCCGTTGGGGATGTACGCCACGTGCGCCTTCCCGAAGAACGGCAGCATGTGGTGCTCGCACATCGAGTAGAGATCGATGTCGCGGACCAGCACCATCTGCTCGTGCCTCTCCTCGAACATCGCGTCGCGGATCAGCTTGTCGTGGTCGATGTGGTAGCCGCGCGTCAGCCAGCGCAGCGCGGCGGTGACCCGCTGCGGCGTCTTCTTCAGCCCGTCGCGCTCGGGGTCCTCGCCGAGCTGGCGCAGCATCTCCGCCACCAGCTGGTCGAACGGCGCGCCTCTCAGCTCCGCCACGTCAGCCTCCCGTGTACTCGACGAGGTTACGGTCGGTCTCCCACAGCACGATGCGGACCAGCCGCCCCGCCGGGATGGCCGGCGCCAGCCAGCGCCAGCACTGCACCACGATGTTCTCCGCCGTGGGGTTCGTCGCCGCGAACTCCGGGACGTCGAGGTTCAGGTTCCGGTGATCCAGCTTGCGGAGGACGTGCGCCTCCAGCAGGTCCTTCAGCGTCTTGATGTCGATCACGTAGCCGGTGGCGGGATCCACGCCGCCGGCCACCGAGACGTCGATGTTGTAGTTGTGCCCGTGGGAGTTCGGGTTGGCGCACGGCCCGAAGACCCGTGCGTTCTCCGCGTCCGACCAGGCGGGATTGAAGAGACGGTGCGCGGCGTTGAAGTGGGCGCGCCGCGTCACGACGACCGTGGGGCTCATCGGTCTCCCGGATGAGGGGCCGCAGCGGCCCGAGCTAGAGAGAAAACCCCCTGCCCAGGGCGCGTCAAGCGGGACAGGGGACAGGAAGGGCTCGGCCGAGTGTGGCCGCAGCGGGCGCTCCCTGCGCACGGACGAAAAAAGGCCCCGGGCCGAAGCCCGGGGCCGTCAACGGGAGCGGGGAGGATTATTGAAGCCCGATATGATGTCTGGCCCGCGCGCTGATTTCCGCCTTCCCCCCGAAGAGGGCGTGACGTAGACCCGCGTATATGGGACCGTACCGGACCTGTTGGCTCAATAATGAGTCTCCGCGCTCCCTGTTCCGATGTCCGATGCCATAATAGGATTGGGCAGGGGGAGACGTCAATACGGCGGGGGCGCCGCCGTTCGGCACGGCACTTGACACTGTCGCGGGATGACCGCTACAGGTGACAGTTCTGAGCGTGACCGTCACCAGACGCCAGGGGGAAGGCGCAGCGCATGCAATTCCGGCAACTCGGCAGGACCGGCATCACCGTCTCGGAGATCGGGTTCGGCGCCTGGGGCATCGGCGGCGCGATGTGGCAGGGGAGCGACGACGCCGCCGCCATGACCGCCGTCACGGCGGCCCTGGACGCCGGCTGCACCTTCATCGACACCGCGCTCGCCTACGGCAACGGCCACAGCGAGAAGCTGATCGCGAAAGCGCTCGCCGGGCGGAAGGAGGCGGTGGCGGTCGCCTCCAAGATCCCGCCGAAGAACCAGGTCTGGCCGGCGAAGCCCGGCACCCCCCTCACGGCCACCTTCCCCGCCGACTGGGTGAAGGAGTGCGCCGAGCGCTCCGCCGCCAACATCGGCCGGCCGGTGGACCTCCTGCAGTTCCACGTGTGGCGCGACGACTGGCTCAAGGCGCCGGAGTGGCGCCAGGTGGAGAAGACGCTCCACCAGTTGATCGCCGCCGGCCAGTTGCGCCACGTCGGCATCTCGATCAACGACCACGCGCCCGAGACGGCCCTCGAAGCGGTGCGGCAGGTGGACCTCATCTCCGTCGTGCAGGTGATCTACAACATCTTCGACCGGTCGCCGGAGGACGCGCTCTTCCCGCTGTGCCGCGAGCGGAAGGTGGGCGTCATCGCCCGCGTGCCGTTCGACGAGGGCGGGCTGACCGGGAAGATCGTGCCCGGGGTGGCCTTCCCTCCCGACGACTGGCGAAACGGCTACTTCAAGGGGGACCGGCCCGCGCAGGTGGCCGAACGGGTCGCGAAGCTGCAGCCGGTCGTGCTCCGGGAATCGAAGACGCTCGCCGAGGGCGCGCTCCGCTTCTGCCTCAGCCATCCCGATGTGAGCACCGTCATCCCAGGGATGCGGACGCCGGAGCACGCCAGGGTGAATTGCGCGGTGTCGGACGGACGCCGTTTCTCCGCCCCGCTGCTCGAGGAGCTGAAGGCCCACGCGTGGAAGCGGAACTTCTACGACTGACCGCGAGGGGTGAGACGTGAGAGGTGAGAGATGACAGGGGACATGCATGTGACGCCGCCAGGGGCGCGGCCGCGGATCGTGAACGCCTCGCTCGCCGGGGCGATCGTCCTCCTCGCGGCGTGGGTCCTGCTGGCGTTCGTCTTCCCGGTGGGGAGCGGCTGGGTGCACCTTCTGATGGGGGCCGGCGTGATCCTCCTGATCCGCCGGGTTGTGACCGGCCCGCAAGCGTGGTAGCGTAGGCCTTTCGTGACCGCCCCCTCCCAGACCCCCGGCGCCGCCACCGGCCGCGCGCTGCATCTCGCCCTCGCGGTCGCGCCCGCGATGCTGGCGCTGGGCGCGCTCCTCTACGCGGTACGCGAGGTGCTCTCGCCGATCGTGCTCCTCGCGCTCCTCTGCCTGGTCCTCTGGCCGGAGCGGAGGCAGCCCTTCGTGGCGCGGCTCCTCTTCGCCGCGGTCGCGCTCACCGTCCTGTGGGTCCTCTCCGTGACGGGGTCGCTGCTCGCGCCGTTCGTCCTCGGACTCGCCATCGCCTACCTGCTCGCTCCCGCGGTCGCCTGGCTGGTCCGCCACCGCGTGCCGCGCATCCTCGCCGTCATCCTGACGCTGTTGCCGTTCCTCCTCGGCCTCGTCCTGCTCGTGGTGCTCCTGGTCCCGGCGGTCGAGCGGCAGCTGGTGGACCTCGCGGCGCGGCTCCCCGGCCTCCTCGAGCAGTTCGTCCAGTGGGTCGTCGCGCTCCGGACGCGGTTCCTCGCCTCAGGCCACTCGTTCCTGACCGACGAGCAGGTGGCCTGGCTGCGGAACGTGCAGGTGAGCGACCTGGCGGCGATGGTCCAGCGGCAGTGGAGCAGCGTCGGCGACGCCGCGCAGGCCGCGTTCCTCGGCCTGGGCAAGGGCCTCCTCACCGTCGTGATCCTGGTGCTCTACGGCGTCGCGACGCCGGTCGTGACCTTCTACCTCCTCGCCTCGTGGGAGAAGTTCACCGGCGGCCTGGCGCACCTGGTGCCGCCGGCGCAGCGCGACCGGGTGTTCGCCTTCCTCCACGAGTACGACAAGCTCCTCGGCCGCTACGTGCGCGGCGCTCTCACCGAGGCGGTGCTGATGGCCGCGCTGGTCGGCGGCGGGCTGGCGCTGCTCGGCTTCCCCGGCGCGCTTCTGGTGGGCGTCATCACGGGGTTCGGGAACCTGGTGCCGTACGTGGGCCTCGTCCTCGCCATCATCCCCGGCGTCCTCCTCGCCCTGGTGTCGGGGGCGGTGGTCCCGTCGCTCCTCAAGCTCGCGGCGATCTTCGTGGTGGAGCAGCTGATGGATGGGTCCATCCTCGGCCCGCGCATCGTCGGGGGCGCGGTGGGGCTGAACCCGGTGTGGGTGATGATCGCCATCGCCTTCTTCAGCGCGCTCCTGGGGTTCGTCGGCCTGCTCCTCGCGGTGCCGCTGGCGCTCCTGGTGCGGATGGTCGTGGAGCGGGCGATCGTCCGCTACCGCACCTCGGCGTACTTCACCGCCGCGGACGGCCAACCGCCGGCCGAGGCACGGTGACGCCGGTGGCCCGCCGGAACATCGAGCGGGCACTGCGCGAGGCGGGCGCGCGGCTCGAGGACGTGGTCCGCACCCGCGTCTTCCTCACGGACATCGCGGACTGGGAGGCGGTGGGCCGGGCGCACGGCGAGGTCTTCGGCGCCATCCGGCCGGCCTGCACCATGGTGGCCGTGGCGGGACTGGTGGACCGGGTAATGCGGGTGGAGATTGAAGCCGACGCGTTCGTGGAGAGCGGGGCGTGAGCATCATCGTGCGGAAGTGGGACCAGCCGGAAGCGCAGCTGCAGCTGGGAGCCTTGCGCCGCCATCTGGAGGCGGAGGGGATGCGGACGGCCTGGTACAGCGAGGTGCCGGGCGTCGTCTTCCCGGAGCACCAGCACGTCTTCGACGAGTCCCGCTGGGTGCTCTCGGGCTACCTCCACATCGAGGCCGCGGGGGAGTCCTACTCCCTCGGCCCCGGCGACCGGATCGACCTCCCAGCGCACACGCCGCACCGCGTCCAGGTGCTGGGGCTCTCGCCCGTCATCTACGTGACCGGCGCGCCCGCCGACGCCTTCCCCCGCCCCGCCGCCGCCTGACGCCCCGCGCGCGCCGCGACGGCGCGCGCGTCACGCACGGATCATCACCAGCATCATCCGGAATCGCTCAAGGGCCTTCACCGCGTGCGGACGCCCCGCGGGGAGGGTGATCGTCTCCCCCGCAGCCACGCGGTAGGGCGCCCCGTCGATCCGCACCTCCGCCGCGCCGTCGAGCACGCACACCAGCGCCTCGAAGGGCGCCGTGTGCTCACTCAGCCCCTCGCCAGCGTCGAAGGAAAAAAGGGTGACCGTCCCCGCCGGGTTCTTGATGATCGTCCGGCTGACCACGGCGCCCTGCTGGTAGGGCGCGAGGTCGGCGAGGCGCCGCACCTCCGGCGCCGGGGCGTCACTCGCCTGCTGGTTCGGCTTCTCCGCCACGATGGGACCTCCTCCGCTGCGGCTACACTTCCCAGTTGGACCATACGAGCCCCGACGCCGGCACCGCTTCGGGGAAGCCGGCGAAGGTCATGCGCAGGTCGGTCCACCGCACCCGGTAGCCGCGGCGCACCAACGCGCGGTACGCCTCGCCGTACGCGGTCTGGCAGCGCACGCCGATCCGCCGCGCGCCCTGCCGCGCCGCCCACGCCGAAGCGGCGTCGAGCACGGCGAGGAGCGCGTCGAGCGACGTCGCACCGACCTTGAGCACCCGGGTCTCGTCGCGGGCGCCGTTCTCCGCCAGCGAGGCCGAGTGGCAGAGGGCGAACGCCGAGAGCGCGCCGGGGGGTCCGACCACGATGACGTCGCCGAGCCGCAGCTCGCGCGTCAGCTCGATCTCGCGCGTGAAGTCGTAGCCGGGCGCGAGGCGCTCCACCAGCGCGCGCACCTCCGCGAGCCGCGCCGCGCGCGCGGTTGGCTCGAGCGGCTCCAGCGCCGCGCCGGCGTCCGACGCGCCATGGGACGCCGACGCCTCCGCCGTCATCGTGACGGTGAGGTACCCCGGCACGAAGCCAAGGCGGCTGTAGAAGCCGATGTTGTCCACGGTGCGCGGCATCGTCTCCAGGCCGAGAGTGGTCACGCCCTCGCCCCGCAGCCACGCCACCGCCGCCTGCACGATCGTCTTCCCGAGGCCGCCGGTCTGGCGGTCGGGGCGCACGGCGAGGGGGCCCATCCACCCCTCGACGCCGGACTTGTGCGCGATGTTGAACGCGACCAGGCGGTCGGCCTCGTCGCGCCACAGCATCGCGCCGCTCCCCGCGTCGTCCAGCGCGTAGCGCCAGATCACGGGGTTGAGGAAGGGCACCCGCACGCCGACCAGCCCGTCGCGGCGGTAGCGGTCGGTGAACGCCTCCGCGAACAGCCGGTTCAGCGCCGGGATGTCCTTCTCCGTGGCGGAGAAGGGACCCTTCACCGCGCGCTCAAGCTGCCACATCCGCACCCGAGCCTCCCAGAGAGACTTCCGCCCGCTCCTCCGTCACCGCCGCGGAGCCCGTCGCTTCATCGTAGCGCACCCGCAGCACGCGGTCCACCGCCTCGCGCACGCTCTCGATGTGGGTGATCAGCACCACCTGCGGGAAGCGCGTCTCGAGCCCCCGCAGCAGCGAGAGGACGTTGAGGCGGTGCGTCTCGTCCAGGGAGCCGAAGATCTCGTCGAGCACCAGCAGCGTGAGGGGCTGGCCCGCCCGTTCGGCGATCATCTGGCTCACGGCCAGGCGCAGCACGAGATTGCCAAGGTCCTCCTCGCCCCCCGAGATCACCGGCTGCGGCTCCCCGTCCTCCAGCACGGTGAGGTCGTACTCCTCGTCGAGCTGCACCTCGTCGTAGCGCCCGTCGGTGAGCGCGCCGAGGAACTCGCCGCTCAGCGCCGCCAGCTCGGGCCGCATCTCCTGGTTGAGGTCCGTGCGCAGGTCGCCGAGCGCGCGGTCCAACTCGTTGTGGAGCCGGAACTCGCGGTGGACCGTCGCGGCCCGGGCCGCCCGCTCGGCCGCGTCCTGCTCCGCGCGCTCCGCCGCGCGCAGCCGGTCGGTGGCGGCGGCCATCTCCGCGCCGGCCATCGCCCCGTCCACCTCGGCCTGCCGCAGCGCCGTCTCGAGGCGGTGCATCTCCCGCTCCGCCGCGCGGAAGGCGTCCTCGGTGAAGGGTGCCTCGCCCAGCTGCCGCTCCACCTCGGCGAGCGCGTCCACCAGCCGCCCCCGCCGCTCCTCCGCCGCCGCGAGCGCGAGGGCGAGCTGCGCGGCGCGCTCCGCCGCGGCGGCGAGCCGCTGCACCCGCGCCGCCACGGGCTCCAGCGCCGTCACCGCCGCGCGCACCTCGTGGTGCCGCTCCGGCTGGTAGCCGCCCCGCAGCCGGCCCGCCTCCGCCGTGAGCGTCGCCGCGCGCTCCTCGTGCCTCCGGAGCTGCTTCTCCAACCCGAGCGCTTCCTCCGCCGCACGCGTCGCCACCGCAAGCGCCTGGTTGTCGCGGTCCACCGCCTCGACCGCCAGCCGGCGCCGATCCTCCAGCTCCGGCAGCTCCGCCGGCGGCTTCTGCAGCTGGTCGAGGCGCGCGCGGAAGTACTGGCCGTTCATCCGCACCTCCTCGAGCTGCGACGCGAGGAGGTCCAGCACGGCGTGGAACTCGGTCCCCAGCGGCCGCCCGCAGGTCGGGCACGCCCCGTCCGGCCCCGCGCCCACGATCCGCTCGCGCTGCACCTCGAGGTCGCGGTACTGGTCGAGGAGCGACCCGCGCTTCGACTCCGCGTCCTGCTTCTCCCTCACCCAGGCCGCCTGCCGCTCCGCCAGCGCCTTCTCCGCGGCTTCGAGCGCGCGGCGGAAGGCGTCGAGCCGCTCCGCCACCTCCCGCGCGACCCCGGCGGCCGCCATCGCCCCCGTCAGCCGCTCCCGCACCTCCGCGCGCTGCCGCTCCACCTCCACGAGCTGGGCCTCGATCCGCGCGCGCTGCGCCGCGTCCCGCTCCAGCGCGTCCAGATCCGCCAGCTCCGCGCGCAGCCCCGCGTACGGGAGCAGCTGCTCCTCGAGCCCCACGAGTTCCGCCGAGGCCCCCTGCGCCTCCGCGTGCTCCCCCTGCAGCCGCTCGACCTCCGTGACGCTCTGGCGCACGCGCTCCTCGGCCAGCCGCTTCTCGCCGAGGAGCTGATGGTGCCGGTCCCGCTGCCCGCTCAGCGCCGCGAATGCCGGCCCGAAGGCGTCGCGGGCGGCCACGGCCCGCACCGCCTCCTCCCCCTTCGCCGCGGCCGCGAGCTCCGCCTCCTCGCGCGCCGCCGCCAGCCGCTCCCGTTCCGCCCGCAGCGCCGCCGGATCGGGGCGCGCGTGCTCCAGCGCCACCATCTCCGTCCGCAGCTCATTGCGCCGCGAGCGGACCCGCTCCTGCGCCAGCCGCAGCTTGTCGTACCCCAGGAGCCGCGACAGGAACTGCCCCCGCTCCGCCGGCTTCATCGCCGCCATCACCGCCAGCTCCTTCTGGCCGGTGAAGTAGGTGTTGAAGAACTCGTCGCGCGACATCCCGAGCAC
>JBEKGT010000045.1:0-11037 GCA_050012655.1 Gemmatimonadales bacterium
CCCCCGCCTACATCGGCGTCGGCTACATCATCGGTCCGAAGCTCGCCTCGCTGAACTTCAGCGGCGGCCTGCTGGCGTGGGGCCTCTTCGTGCCGATCCTCACCTATTTCATCGGCCCCAGTCTCATCCCCGCCGACGCGCCGGCGAGCGCCGAGACGTGGATCGCCATGGCGACCAACGTCTGGAAGTACATCGTCCGGCCGATCGCCATCGGCGGCATGCTGGTGAGCGCGGCGTTCACCTTGTTCAAAATGCGCAAGAGCCTCGCGACCGGCATCGGCCGCTCGGTCAGCGACGTGAAGAAGGCGGCCACCGGGGAGAGCACGACCGAGCGCACCGAGCAGGACCTCAAGTTCACGTGGATCGTGGCCGGCATCCTCCTCACCGGTATCGGCACCTTCTTCATCTACGACTACTTCGCCCAGGACATCACCGCCGCGGCGGTGGCCACGATCGTCATGATCATCGCCGGCTTCTTCTTCGCGGCGGTTTCGGGCTACCTGGTGGGCATCATCGGGTCGAGCAACAACCCGATCAGCGGTCTCACCCTCTCCACGCTGCTCATCGCGGCGCTGCTGATGGTCGCCCTCGGCCAGAAGGGGCAGGCGGGGGTCGCGGCGGTGCTCGGCGTGGCCGGCGTGGTCTGCGTCTCCTCCGCGGTCGCGGGCGAGATGCTGCAGGACCTCAAGGTCGGGCACATCCTCGGCGGCACGCCGTGGAAGATGGAGGTCGGTGACCTCATCGGCGTGGCCGCGGCGGCGGCGGTCATGTTCCTCCCCATCCTCATCCTGCACCAGGGCGACATCAACACCGGGGGCACGGGCCTCGGCGGCGCGACCTACCCGGCCCCGCAGGCGAGCCTGATGGCGCTTCTCTCGCAGGGCATCGTGGGCGGGCACATGGCGTGGCCGCTCATCATCGTCGGGATGCTGATGGGCCTCGGCTTCATCCTCATGCAGGTCCGCAGCCCGATGCTCGTCAGCGTCGGCATGTACCTCCCCCTCGAGACCACGTTCGCCATCTTCCTCGGCGGCGTGATCAAGGGGATCGTGGAGCAGGTGAACGCGCGGAAGGGCCACAACGACGCGCAGAAGGCGCGGGTGGAGAACACCGGCGTGCTCATCGCGGCGGGCCTCATCGCGGGCGAGGCGCTGGTCGGTCTCCTCTTCGCGGGCCTCGCCGTCGGTAACCTGCACTACGGGACCTGGCTGACGGACCTCGTCAGCGTCTTCCCCCTCAACTTCGGCTGGAGCCTGCTGATCTTCGTCTTCATCGGCTGGCTGCTGGTCCAGATCCCCGTCGGGAACGCCGGCCGTCCCGACGAGCCCGCGCCGCCGAGCGCGGTGATGTGACCGATGCCGGCGCGGCGGCCGCCCCGGCCCATCGGGGTGGCCGCCGTCCGGCCAGCGACATCCGCCCCCGGCCCGGTGACCACCCCCCCCGTCCTCGACGACCTGGTGCCCGTCCGCCGCCACCGCGCGGTGGACCGGGAGGACGGCCTCGTCACGGTGCTGGTGCCGAAGTTCACCGGCCGGTTCACGCGGCGCTGGTTCGTGCCGCTGCTCGCGAAGCCCGACATGCGTGTCCACCTCGACGCCGTCGGCAGCTTCGTGTGGCGGCAGTGCGACGGCCTTGCGACGGTCCGCGCGATCGGCGACCGGGTGGCGGAGCGGTTCGGCGGCGAAAGGGAGGCGCGGCGTCTCGACGTCGTGCGGTTCGTCCGCAAGCTGGTACGTGAGGAGTCCCTGGCGTTCAACCCGCCCGGCGGATCCGCGGAGGAGCAGAGCGGTCCGGCCCCGGACGGCCCATCCGTCTAAGGAGTCGATGATGTCCAGCGCAATCGAAGGCCTGAAGCCCCCGCTCGTGTTCAAGTACTTCGCGGAGATCGCCCGCATCCCGCGGTGCTCGAAGCACGAAGAGAAGATGACGAAGTACATCCTCGACACCGCCAAGCGCCTCGGCCTCCCGGCGAAGGCCGACAAGCTCGGCAACGTCGTCGTGCGGAAGCCCGCGTCGCCGGGCCGGGAGAAGGTCCGCAGCATCTGCCTGCAGGGCCACCTCGACATGGTCTGCGAGAAGAACAAGGACACGGTCCATGACTTCACCAAGGACCCGATCGAGCTGGTGCGGAAGGGCAACTTCCTGATGGCAAACGGCACCACCCTTGGCGCTGACAACGGCATCGCGGTGGCGACCAACCTCGCGATCATGGAGGACAAGACCCTCGTCCACGGGCCGCTCGAGTTCCTCTTCACGATCGACGAAGAGACGGGCCTCACCGGCGCCGGCGGCCTCTCCGGCGACTCCCTCGTCAGCCGCACGCTGATGAACCTCGACTCCGAGGAGGAGGGCGCCCTGTACGTCGGCTGCTCCGGCGGCCGCGACACGACGGGCACCTGGGCGCTGGCCTTCGACGCCGCCCCCAAGGGCGCCGTCGCGGCGCACCTCACGGTGACGGGCCTCAAGGGCGGGCACTCCGGCCTCGAGATCCACACCGGCCGCGGCAACGCGATCAAGATCCTGAACCGCGCCCTGCTCGCCCTCGAGCCCTTCGGCGCGCGCCTCTCGTCCATCGACGGGGGCAACAAACGCAATGCCATCCCGCGCGAGGCCGAGGCGATCGTCTACCTGCCGCAGAAGGCGTGGGCCGAGGCGGAGAAGGCGGTGACGGCCTTCAACGCGACAGCGAAGGCCGAGGTGGCGACGGCGGATCCCGACCTCAAGGTCCTGATCGCGCCGCACAAGGGGAAGAAGGGCAAGGTCGTCAAGAAGGCGGTGCAGGCGAAGCTGCTCGCCACGATCTCCGCCCTGCCGCACGGCGTCGTCAAGATGAGCGCCGACATCCCGGGCCTCGTCGAGACGTCGACCAACGTCGCCGTGATCAACACCACGGCGAGGGCGATCGCGCTCGCGACCAGCCAGCGGAGCTCGGTGGAATCCGAAATCACGGAGATCTGCCACACCGTCGCGTCGGTCTTCGCCCTGGGCGGCGCCAAGGTCAAGCAGGGGGACGGCTACCCCGGGTGGAAGCCGAACCTCAACTCGCCGATCCTCAAGGTCGCGAAGAGCACCTACCAGCAGATGACCGGGAAGGCGCCGGAGGTGAAGGCGATCCACGCCGGGCTGGAGTGCGGGATCATCGGCGAAAAGGTCCCGGGAATGGACATGGTCTCGTTCGGGCCGACGCTCGAGGCGGTGCACTCCCCCGACGAGAAGATCCACATAGACACGGTCGAGCGGTTCTGGGACTTCCTGCTGGGGATCCTGAAGAACGTGAACTGACCCGCGCGGCGCGGGGCCGCCTCAGGCCCCGCGCCAGGTCGCGCCGCGCAACGCGGCGGCGCACTCCTCCACGCGGATCGGCGCGCCCGGCAGCTTCAGGCCGACGCCGAGCGCGGCGGCCGGCGGCGGCTCGAGCCCCAGCGGGGCGAGGGCCGCCGCGTCGCTGAGGAAGGTGCGCGCCGGCGCGTCCGCCGCCACCACGCCCTCGCGCAACACCACCACGCGCTCCGCCACCTCGGCCACGAACGCCAGGTCATGCGAGACGACGATGGCCGTCACCCCCGCCGCGGCCCGGCGCCGCAGCGCGGCAATCACCCGGTCCCGGCCCACGCGGTCGAGGCCGGCCGTGGGCTCGTCCAGCACCAGCACCCCCGGCTCCATCGCGAGGACCCCCGCCAGCGCCACCAGCTTCCGCGCCGGCGCCGGCAGGTCGTAGGGGTGCACGTCCGCCGCGGCGAGGAGCCCCGTCTCCTCCAGCGCGCGCTCCACGCCCGCCCCGGAGCGGCCGAGGCGCCGCGCGCCGAACGCCACGTCGCGGCGGACCGTCCGCTCGAAGAGCTGCTGGTCGGCGTGCTGGAAGACGTAGCCGACCCGCGACGCCATCTCGTCGGGGCGCTTCGCCGCGACGTCCCAGTCCCCGACACTCACGCGCCCCGCCCGCGGCCGCAGCAGGCCGATGAGCATGCGGGTGAGCGTCGTCTTCCCCGCGCCGTTCGGGCCGAGGACCGCCAGCCCGGTGCCCTGGGGCACGTCGAGCGAGATGCCGCGGAGCGCCTCGGCGCTGCCGTACGCGAACCGCACGCTCTCCCACCGGACCGCGTATCCCCGCGCCGGAGCGCCGCTCACCGGCCCAACCTCGCGAGCGCTGCTTGGACGTCGAGCGGGTATGGCGCCGGGCAGCCGGACGCGCGCGCAATCCGCGCCACGTCCGTGTCGTCGAGCACCGCGGCGGGGGGCCCGTCCCGCACGACGCGCCCCCCCTCCATCACCAGCACGCGTCCCACGGTCCGCGCGAGCCGTTCCACGTCCGGCGTCGCGACCAGCACCGCCGTGCCTCGACGCGCCAGGGCGGGCAGCAGCGCGTACAGCGCATCGGCACCCGCCGGATCCAGCTCCGCCGCGGGATCGTCGAGCACCAGCAGCTCCGGTTCCATCGCCAGCACCGACGCCACCACCACCCGCTGCAGCTCGCCTCCGGAAAGCGTGCCGGGGTCGCGGTCCGCAAGATGTGCGATGCCAAGGTCCCGCATCGCGGTCGCGCACGCCGCCAGTACCGCCTCCCGTAGCAGCCCCTCCGACGCGGGCCCAAACGCGACCTCGGCCCGCACGGTCGCTGCGAGGCCGGTGAGCTGCGTCCACGGCGTCGCGAACACGATGCCGGCGCGGCTCGTGGCGATGTCCCGCCGCCCCGTGAGGGAGCCCCCGGTGAGCCGCGGCGCGAAGCCGCCCGCCACCAGGAGCAGCGTCGAGGTCCCCGCCCCCACCGCGCCCGTCACCCCCGTGACCGTGCCCCCCTCGATCGCCAGCGACACGTCCCGCAGCGCCGCCGCCGGCGCGCCCGGGTAGGTGAAAGTCACGCCCTCCAGCGCCACTCGCGGACTCACCGGCCGGCCCCCAGAAACTTCCACGCGTACGCCGCCACGACAGCCGCCGCCACCGCCCAGCGCACCGCGCGGTCGGCCGTGCGATCGTCGGGGGGCTCCAGCGCCGTGCGCCGACCACGGGCCGTCCCACCCCGCACGTCCAGCGCCAGCGCTTGCTCGTCCACCTCCGCCAAGGCGCTCAGTACTAGCGGCACCACGAGCGGCCCGAGCGCCCGGAGCCGCGCCGCCGGCGACCCGCCGAGGCGGAGGCCGCGACACTGCTGTGCGTCGAGGATCTGGCGCACCCGCGCCCGGAGCCGCGGCACCACTGTGAGCGTGGAGACGAGAAGGTAGACACGGCCGAACGGCACGCCGCGGGCCGTCATCGCCTCGACGAGCCGCGCCGGCGACACCGTGGCCAGCGCGGTGAGGAACGCCAGCAGGATCGCGGCGAGTCGCCCGCCGAACACCAGCGCGCGCTCACCGCCAGCCACCGAGAAGGCCACGGGACCGAGCGCCACGTGCGGCGCGCCCCCGAGGAGACCGTGCAGGATGGTCAGCAGCACCCAGGTCGGGAGCGCGAGGAGCGCGGCGGGACGCAGCACCCCGCCCAGGACGCCCGCCGCCGCCGCGAACAGCGCCGCTGCCGCCACCACCGCCCAGACCGCGCCCGGCGTGCTCACCGCGAACACCACCAGCAGCAGGCCCGTCGCGATCGCCAACGGCGTGTACGGGTGCGCGCGGTGAAGCACGGAGTCGCCGGGGATGTAGCCGATCATCGCGCCAGCATCGGGAACCGCACGGCCATCTGCCGCGGGAGGGAGCGGAGTACCACCGCCACGAGGGCGAAGACGAGGCACTTGTCGAGGAGGTCGGTGGAGTAGCTCGCGGCCGCGACGGCCACCGACAGGGGCGCGCCGAGGGCCCGCAGCACCGTCGTCACGGCGGTGACGCCGCCGGCCGTCGCGCCGCCGAAGAGGAAGTACGAGATCGGCGCGGAGGTGGACGCCGACACGATCCCGAGGCCGAACCCCGCGGCCACCGCGGTGGACAGGCGGCGGAAGGCGCCGAGGCGCGCCGCCAGCGCCGCGTAGAGGGCGATCACGATCTGCACCAGGCCGAACGGCAGCCAGGTGAAGTTCCCGGAGAGCACCGCGTTGAGGACCTGCGACGTGAGCCCCGCCACGATCGCCGCCCGCGGGCCGACGAGCGCGGCCACGAGCACGGTGCCTATCGTGTCGAGGTACACCGGCAGCAGCAGCGCCGCGGCCACCTGGCCGACGACCAGGTTCACCGCCACACCCAATCGGATGACGACGAGGTCGCGGAGCGTCACGGCGTGAAGGCTAGGCGGGCGCCGACCGCGGGGCCAGCGGCTCGGGGCGGAGGATGCCGTAGATCAGCATGTCGGTGGTCTCGCCGTCCTTGGTGACCGCGCGCCGGAGGAGCGCTTCGCGGACGTAGCCCGCCTTCTCGAGGACCCGCACCGACGCGACGTTCCACGCGAAGACGCACGCCTGGATCCGGTCGAGCGCGTGTGTGGCGAAGGCGTCCGCCGTGACGGCGCGGAGCGCCTCGGTGGCGATGCCCCGCCCCCAGACCGCCCGCCCGAGCCAGTAGCCGATCTCCGCCGTCCGCGCCTGCTCGTGCTCGCCGATGGTGTAGCCGATCCCCCCCGCCGCCTCGCCGTCCACCTCGATGGCGAAGTGCGTGGGCGGGTCCTGCCATCTCGCGAAGGTGAGCCAGGCCTCCGCGTCCGCGGCGGTGTACGGGTGCGGGAAGCGGTCGCGCAGATTGCGCCACACCTCCCGGTCGTCGGCGTGGCGGACGAGGGCAGGGGCGTCGGCCTCGGCCCAAGGGCGGACGGTGCAGTGCGGCAACAGGTGGATCACGGCCTCCAATCTCCGCGCGGCGGCCCGGCGCGCAATGCCGCTGCGATCCCGCGGCGCGCGGGGGGCCCGTCGCATCTCCCGGCTGCCGATGCCTCCTCCGGGGGCCGTGGTCGCGACGCCCGCCCGCGTCGTGGCCCTCGCCCGGCGACCGGCTTAGCTTTCGCCCCATGACCGCATCCCTGCAATCCCTACTCGTCTGCGCGCTCGTCACGCTGGCCGCCGCCGACCTTTCGGCGCAGCAGGCCTCCACGCCGCGCGCCCGCCGCATCCTCGACGCCGACCGCTACCTCGCCTCCGACGCCCTCGAAGGCCGGTTCCCGGGCACCCCCGGCAACGATTCCGCGGCGGCGTACCTCGCCCGCGAGATGCGGCGCATCGGCCTGCGCCCCGGAGGCGACGCGGGCACCTTCCTCCAGCACTGGACCGTCGGCAACACCTCCGGCACCCGCGCCGCGCACGCCGCGGGCGCCGCGGTCGCGAACGTGGTCGCAATCCTCCCCGGCTCCGACCGCCGGCTCGCCGGCCAGGACGTCGTGGTGGGAGCGCACTTCGACCATCTGGGCCGCGGTTCGTTCGGCGACCCCATCGGCGACACCACGCGCCAGATCCACCACGGCGCCGATGACAACGCATCCGGCACCGCCGCCGTCCTCGAGATCGCGCGCATTCTCACGGCTGCGCGACATCGCCCCGCGCGCACCGTCGTGTTCGTCCTCTTCAACGCGGAGGAGGAGGGCGCCCTCGGCTCCGCCTGGTACGCCGACCATCCCGCGGTCTCGATGGACTCGACGGAGGCGATGGTCAACCTCGACATGGTCGGCCGGATGCACGACCGCCGCGTCATCGCCCTGGGGGTCCGCAGCGCCACGGAGTGGCAGGCGCTCCTCGACTCGGCGAACGCGCCGTACCACCTCGACCTCCGCGCGAACGGCGACGGCTGGGGCCCGTCCGACCAGGCCTCCTTCTTCGCCCACAAGCGCCCGGTGATCCACTTCTTCACCGACGTGCACGAGGATTACCACCGCCCCACCGACACCTCGGACAAGATCAACGCCGACGGCATCGCCGAGGTCGCCACCCTCGCCGCCGACGTGGTGCAGCGCCTGGCCGACCGGCCCGGACCGCTGACGTTCGTGGACGCGCCGCCGCCGGCGCCTCCCGCCGCCTCCACCGGCGCGCGCCCCTCCCTCGGCACCATCCCCGACATGGCGAGCGAGCCGGGCGGCGTGCTCCTCCAGGGCGTCCGGAGCGGCAGCCCCGCGGAGCTGGCCGGGATCCGCGCCGGCGACGTGCTGGTCGGCATGGGCCCGCACACCATCGCGAACCTGCAGGACTTCCAGGGCGCGCTCTCGAGCTACCGCGCCGGCGACACCGTCGAGGTGCGCGTGCGGCGCGGCACGCAGGTGATCCCCTGCACCGTCGTGCTCGGGGGGCGCTAGGAGCACCGCGGCCCGCGGCACCGGCCCGGCCGGAGTGAGCGAGCGGACCGGCACCCTCCGGGGGGCCGGCGTCGATCTCTTCGCCCGCTGGGTCGGCGAGGGCGGCCCCACGGTGGTCGTGCTGCACGGCGGCCCCGGTGCGTCCATGGACTACCTGCGGCCGCAGTTCGACCGCCTCGCAGGAGACCGCACCCTCCTCTTCTACGACCAGCGCGGCGGCGGCCGCTCCGAGGTCCCGCGCGAAGCGCCCCTCGACTGGCGCGCCCACGTGGCCGACCTCGAGGCCGTTCTCACGGGCCTCACGCCCCGGCCATCGTGTGTGATGGGCTTCTCGTGGGGCTGTCTCCTCGCCATCCTTCACGCCCTCGAGCATCCCGGCGCCGTCCAGAAGCTCGCGCTCGTCGCGCCCGCGCCCACCTGGGCGGCCGCGCGCGAGGCGTTCGACGCGGAGTTCGCCAGGCGCCAGGCCGATCCCCGTATCGCCGCGGCGCGCGCCGCGCTCTCCGCCTCGGGGCTCCGGGAGAGGGACCCCGACGCCTTCTGGCGCCGCGCGTTCGAACTCTCTGTGGCCGGCTACTTCCGCGACCCGTCCCGGGCGACCCAGCTCTCGCCCTTCCGCGTCTCGGCCCGCGCCCAGCAGGCGGTCTGGCACAGCCTGAGCGGGATGGACCTCCGACCGCGGCTCGGCGCCATCACCGCCGATACCCTCATCCTCCACGGACGCTACGATCCCGTGCCCCTCGCCGCGTCGGAGCTGCTCGCCGCGACGTTGCCGCGCGCGCGGCTCGTGGTCTTCGAAGATTCCGGCCACACCCTCTACACCGAGGAGACGGAGCGCTTCGTCCAGGTCCTCGACCCCTTCCTGCCGGCGGCGCGGTGAACGCGATGCGCCCCCTTCCCTGGACCGACCTCATCGAGGCAATCGGCACAAAGCGCTTCGAGGACATCCGCGAGGCCGTTTCGGTGGGTCGCGTGGACGCGGCGAACCGCGATGCCTTCATCCTCGCCGGCCCCGCCGGCGCCCTCCTCAAGGAGCTGATGCCGGAGGAGGCGCCCGCCCAGGCTGTGATGGAGTACGGCGCCCTCCTCCACCAGCTCTACCTCCACTGGGACGCCGGGCATCCACTGCGGCGGCTCGACCGCGCCGCGCTCGAGGCCGCCCTCACCGACTTCCGCCCCCTGGGCCGGCCCCCTGCCGCGCCCGACATCTGCTACGTGCAGCTCCCCGAGCGCGCCGTGTGGGCGGAGCCGAACCCCGGCGAGCCGCACGAGCCCCTCGACGGGTGCTTCGTGCAGCTCTCCGCGTCGGCCGTCACAGTGCTCGCGATCCTCGGCTTCAGGCCGGAACGCGGCGGCTTCACGACCGTCGAGGCGTCCGCGCCGCTGCCTGCGAAGGCGCCGGGGCCGCGCCCCGACGGCTCGACGCCGTTCGCGAACGTGCTCCCGGCAGGGGAACGGATGGGCTTCCGCTCCCTCGTCTCCCCTGGAGAGCTGGTCGCGCTCGCTCTCCTCTGCATGGCGGCGACGGCACCGTGACGATGGACCGCCATGCCATCGCGCACGCACTGGAGGAGATAGCCGGCCTCCTCGACCTCAAGGGCGAGAACACCTTCAAGGTCCGCGCCTTCCAGAACGCCGCCCGCACCGTGGAGACGTACGCCGGCGACCTCGAGGCCGACGTCACCTCCGGGGAGTTCGCCGGCGTGAAGGGGATCGGACCCGCGACGCTGGAAGTCGTGCGGGAGTGCCTCGCCTCCGGCCGCTCGAGCGCCCTCGAATCGCTCCGCGCGGAGCTGCCCGCGGGCCTCTCCGAGATGCTGCGGATCAGCGGGATGGGGAGCGCGAAGGTCCGCACCGTCCACGACCAGCTCGGCATCATCTCCCTTGACGCGCTGGACGCGGCGGCGCGCGACGGGCGGCTCGCCGAGCTGAAGGGCTTCGGCGCAAAGACCGCCGCGAAGATACTGAAGGGTGTCGAGTTCCTGCGGCGCACCGCGGGACTCCACCTCGTCCACCACAGCGACCGGCAAGCCGCGCGGCTCGTCGAAGCGATTGCGGCACTCCCCGGCGTCGAGCGCGCCCTGGTCGCCGGCGACCTGCGCCGCCGCTGCGAGGTTATCCGCGATCTCGATCTGGTCGCCGTGGTCGCAGCGGGGCGGGCTGACAGCTCGCGAGCCGACGCCGCCGCCCGGGCGGATGATCCGCCCGCCGCCACAGCTGCGGCACTCGCCGACGCGCTGGTGCGGAGCGGTGCCGCCACGGCGACCCTCTCGACCGGTGCAGCCGGCTTCCGGGTGCGGCTCGACGACGGCGCGACCGCCGCCGTCGCCTGCGCGGCGCCGGCCCAGTCCGGCCACGCGCTCGTCTGGGCGACGGGGAGCCACTCGCACCTCGACCTCCTGGGGCGCCGCGCGGCCGAGCGGGGGCTCACGCTCGACAGGGCGGGATTGTGGCGTGATGGCGCCGTCTTGCCTTGCCCCGACGAAGAGTCGTTGTACGCCGCCCTCGGCCTGGCCTCGATCCCTCCGGAGCTGCGCGAGGGCGCCGACGAGGTCGCCCGCGCGGCGGCCGGGCCGCTGCCGCCTCTCGTGGAGCGCGCCGATCTGCGCGGCCTCCTGCACTGCCATACCACCTTCAGCGACGGCACGAATTCCGTTGCCGAGCTGGCGGAGACATGCTGTGCCCTCGGGTACGGGTGGCTCGGCATCACCGACCACTCCGTGGCGGCCGCGTACGCCGGAGGCCTCAGCACCGACCGCGTCGCGCAGCAGCACGCGGAGATCGACGCGTGGAACCGCGCGTCGCCGGACCTCAGGATCCTCAAGGGGATCGAGGCGGACA
>JBEKGT010000046.1:0-10952 GCA_050012655.1 Gemmatimonadales bacterium
GATGGCGCGCGCGCAGGTGCTTCAGGCGCGCGGGCAGGTGACGCAGGCGTGGGCGTCGGCGCTGCCGGAGATCCGCGGCTCGCTCACCTACCAGCGGACGTTCGCGTCGGTGTTCTCGGGCCTCGGCCAAGTCGCGGATACCTCCCATCCCTTCCAGCCGGACACGACGCTTTCTCTTGCGGACCGGGTGAGGTACCTAGAGCGGGGACTGCAGGACGGAAGCGCCTCCAAGGCGGGGGTCGGCCAGTTTGTCGGCCAGTACTTCGGCAACCTGCCGTTCGGCCGGCCGAACACGTACATCGCCGCCATCACGGTGAACCAGACGCTCTTCCAGGGCGGCAAGGTGGGCGCGGGGATCCGCGGGGCGCACGCCTTCGAGCGCGCCGCGCTGGCGACGCTCGACGACACGCAGCAGGATCTGGCCTACCGGGTGAAGCTGGCGTACCTGAACGCCCTGTTTGCGCGGCGGATGCTGGACATCTCCGAGGCGACGCAGGCGCAGGTGAACGAGCACCTCCGGACGGTGACGGTGAACCACCGGATCGGCGCGACCGGCGACTACGACCTGCTCCGTTCGCAGGTGGAGTCGGCGAACCAGGAGCCGCAGGTCATCGCGTCGCGGAACAGCCGCGAGAACGCGGAGCTGGAGCTGAAGCGGCTCACCAACGTGCCGGTGGACCAGCCGGTGGAACTGACGACGGTGGTGCTCACCGACGCTGACTCGCTGCCGGAGGTGGACTCGGTCGCGCTCGACGCCGATACGCCGGACCGCTCGTCCCTCGCGGCGGCGGAGGCCAACGTGGATTTCCGGCGGCAGGCGGTGCGGGTGTACCGGGCGGACGCGTACCCGCTCCTCAAGTTCACGATGAGCTACGGGGGGCAGGCGTATCCGGCCAGTGTCTTCCCGACCTACGGGGACTTCCTGAAGGACTGGAACGCCTCGATCTCGCTGTCGATGCCGCTGTTCGACGGGTTCCGCAACCGGGGGATCGTGCAGCAGGCGCAGGCGGAGCTGTCGCGCGCGGAGGCGCAGGCGTCGCAGGCGCACGAAGGGGTGGCGATCCAGGTGGCCGAGGCGCGCTCGGAGATGGATCGCGCGAGGGCCCTGGTGTCGGCGCGGCGCGAGACGGTGGCGCAGGCGTCGCGGGCGTACCACCTGGCGGACGTGCGGTACACGAACGGGATCGCGTCGTCGCTCGAGGTATCGGATTCGCGGTTGGCGCTCCAGCAGGCTCGCGTGAACGAGGCCCAGTCCACGCGCGACTACCTGGTGGCGATGGCGGGGCTCGAGCGGGCGCTCGGCCGGCCGGTGCCGCTGGCACGGCCGGGGCAACGGGTGGTGGCGGGGACGGCGGGGGAGGCGGGACAATGACGACTCAGACGAGGAAGGCGCGGGTCATGACGCGGTTCGCAGTCCCGGTGACCGTGGCGCTGGCGGCGGCCCTTGCCGCCTCCGGCTGCCGCGCCAAGGCGGCCGGCGCGGGCGCGAGCGCCCTGCAGCAGAAGATCACCGTCGGCGGGTCGGACGTCGCCACGGCGGCCCGCACACGGCTGCAGTCCGGCGTGCCGGTGAGCGGCTCGCTCGAGCCGAAGGTGGACATGACCGTCGGCGCGCCGATGGCCGAGCAGATCGTCGAGACCTTCGTGGAGGAGGGGCAGCGGGTCGAGCAGGGCCAGCCCCTGGTGCGCTTCAAGGACGAGGTGGTGCGGGCGACCGCCAATTCCGCACGCGCCGACGTGGCGACGCAGCGGATGCAGGTGAACATCGCGGTCGCGGAGTCCACGCGGTCGGAGGCGCTGCTCCGCGAGGGGGCGATCGCGCCGCGGGACCGCGACAACACGGTCCTCGCCCTGAACACGGCGCGGGGGCGGCTGGCGCTGTCCGAGGCGACGCTGGCGAGCGCCGAAGACCGCCTGACGACCTCCACGCTCCGCGCGCCTGCGGCCGGCGTGGTCAGCAAGCGGTACCTCCAGGCCGGGGACCGGGTGGACATGGGCAAGCCGGTCGTGGACATCGTGGACACGCGCGTCCTCCAGCTCACCGCCTCGGTGCCGGTCGAGTACGTGGCGAGCCTCGCCGTCGGCCGGGCGGTCACGCTCCGGGCGGCGCAACTCGACTCGACACCCATCACCGGCCGCATCAGCCGCATCAACCCGACGGCGGACGAGGCGACGCGGCAGGTCCGCATCTACGTGGACATCCCCAACGGCGCCGGCCGGCTGATGGGCGGGATCTTCGTCTCGGGACGGGTGCTGCTCCGCGAGGTGGAGGGCATCGCGGTGCCGCGCACGGCGGTCCGCTACGAGAGTGACGCGCGGACGCCGGTCGTCTATACCGTCGCCGGCGGCACGGTACACCGGCGCGAGGTCGGCATCGGCGTGGTCGACGAGGAGCAGGGGCTCACGCAGATCACCTCGGGCGTGCAGGTCGGCGACCTGGTGGTGATCGGCCCGGTCGAGGGGCTCTCCGAGGGGGTGCCGGCAGAGGTGCTGGGGCGCACGGGCGCGACCGCCACGGCGCCGAAGCGCTAGGAGGAACGGCCGATGTTCCTGTCGAACCTGTCGATCAAGCGGCCCGTCTTCGCCACGATGATGATGATGGCGCTGATCGTGCTAGGGCTGTTCTCGATGCGCCGCCTCCCGCTCGACGAGATGCCGGACGTCGACCTGCCGTTCCTCCTCGTGCAGACCCGTTACCCCGGCGCCAGTCCCGACGCCGTGGAGCGCGAGGTCTCGAAGAAGATCGAGGAGGCGATCAACCCCGTCCAGGGCGTCAAGCACATCGAGTCGTCCTCGGTCGAGGGCTACTCGACGGTGATGGTCGAGTTCGAGCTGGGCACCAAGATCATGGACGCCCAGTCGGACGTGCGGGCGAAGCTCGACGCCATCCGGCTGACACTTCCCACGGATATCGACCCGCCGCTCGTGTCACGGTTCGACTTCCGGCAGTCGCCGGTCGTCTCCCTCGCGCTCTCCGGCGAGGGGTGGGCGCAGCGCGACCTGACCCAGCTGGCGACGGAGACGATCTCCCGCCGTCTCGAGACGGTGAACGGCGTGGGGAACGTGACGGTGGTGGGCGGACTGGAGCGCGAGATCCATGTGCTCCTCCTCCCACCGCGGATGGAGGCCCTCGGCGTCAGCCCCGACATGGTGGTCGCCGCGCTGGCCCGCGAGAACATGGACGCGCCGGCGGGCCGGGTGGAGCGCGGCATCGCCGAGCAGCTGGTGCGCGTGAAGGGGCGGATCCGCGACCCGCAGCGGTTCGCCGACCTGGTGGTCACGGTGCGCGGTGGCGTGCCCGTCCGTCTGGGCGAGGTGGCCCGCATCGAGGACTCGCAGGAGGAGGAGCGCTCGGCGGCCGAGTTCTCCGGGCGCCGCGCCATCGGCCTCGACATCCGCCGCATCTCCGGCTCCAACGTCGTGGAGGTGGCGGACGGGATCAAGGCGGCAGTGGCCCAGCTGAACGCCCAGCTCCCGAAGGGCGTCCGGCTCGACGTCATCCGCGATACGTCGGTGTGGATCCGGCAGTCGCTGAGCGACGTGCAGATGACACTGGTCCTCGGCGCCCTCCTCACCGTGCTCATCGTCTTCCTGTTCCTGAACTCCTGGCGCTCCACCGTCATCACCGGGCTCACCCTGCCGGTGTCGGTGATCTCGGCGTTCCTGGCCATCTACGTCTTCGGCTTCACCATCAACACGATGACGCTGATGGCGCTCTCCCTGGCCATCGGCATGCTGATCGACGACGCGATCGTGGTGCGGGAGAACATCGTGCGCCACGTGGAGCACGGGGAGGATCACTACACGGCGGCGGGCTCGGGCACGAGCGAGATCGGCTTCGCGGTGCTGTCCACAACACTCACGGTGCTCGCGGTGTTCGTGCCCGTGGGCTTCATGGGCGGCATCGTCGGCCGGTTCTTCTTCCAGTTCGGTATCACAGTGGCGTTTGCCATCGCAGTCTCGCTGTTCGTGTCGTTCACCCTCGACCCGATGCTCTCCTCGATCTGGTACGACCCGCAGGCCGAAGGGCACGCGGAACGCGGGCCGGTCGGGAAGACGCTCGAGCGGTTCAACGGCAAGTTCCGCGACCTCGGCGTCTGGTACCGCGGCGTCATCGCCTGGGCGCTGGAGCACCGGCGTGCCACGGTCGGCATCGCGCTCGGCGCGTTCGTGCTGGCCATCGGATTGCTGGGGGGCGGGGCGGTGGGCGGCGAGTTCATGCCGGCGACCGACCGGAGCGAGATCTCGGTGGGCTTCGAGACGCCGGTCGGCTCGTCGCTGGCGTACACGCGGGCCAAGGCGGAGGAGATCGATCGGTACTTGCGCGCCCTCCCCGAGGTGCAGTTCACGTACCTCACGATCGGGGGCGACCAGCAGCGCACAGTGACGAGCGGGGCGATCTACACGAAGCTCCGGCCCCGCGCCGAGCGCGGGAGGAGCCAGCAGGTGTTCATGAGCTTCGTGCGGAAGGGCCTCTCGGGCTTCCGCGGCGTGAAGCCTTCCATCAACGACGCCAGCGGGATGGGGGGCGGGCAGCGCCCCATCCAGATCAACATCCTCGGCCCGGACCTCGTCCGGCTGAAGGGCGTCTCCGACGAGGCCCTCGCCGCGATCAAGGACGTGCCCGGCCTCGTGGACCTGAAGTCCAGCCTGGAGGGTGAGGGGCCGGAGCTCGAGGTTCTGCTGGATCGCGATCTCGCCGCCAGCCTCGGGGTCACGATCGGCTCGGTCTCGACCGGCCTGCGCACGGTGCTGTCGGGGACGACGGCCTCGGACTTCGAGGACGCGGCGGGTCTCTCCCACGACGTCGTGGTCCGGCTGGCGCCCGAGTATCGCGAGTCCTCGGCCGACCTGGCGCGGGTCCCGCTGGCGACGTCGCGGGTGGACACGCGCACCGGCTCGCTGGTGATGGTGCCGCTCGGCCAAGTGGCGCGCATCGCGCCGAGCGCGGCGCCCGCCGAGATCAAGCGCTACCAGCTCGAGCGGATGGTGCGCCTGGAGGGGAACTACGAGGGGCGACCCCTCACCAAGGTGTCCGCCGACATCCAGAAACGGCTGAACAAGCCGGGGCTCCTCCCGCTCGGCTACCGCTTCGTGACCGGCGGCATGCAGGAGATGTTCGTGGAGTCGGTGGGGTACGTCATCGAGTCGCTGATCCTGGCCATCGTCTTCGTCTACCTGATCCTCGCCTCCCAATTCGGCTCGTTCCTGCAGCCGCTGGCGATCATGCTCGCGCTGCCGCTCTCGCTGATTGGCGTGATGCTGGGGCTGCTGCTCACGCGCAGTACCTTCAACATGCTGAGCATGATCGGCGTCATTATGCTCATGGGACTGGTGACGAAGAACGCCATCCTTCTGGTGGACTTCGCCAACAAGGCGCGCGAGGCCGGCGCCGCGCGGCGGGAGGCGCTGATCGACGCGGGCCAGATCCGGCTCCGCCCGATCATGATGACCACGCTGGCGATGATCTTCGGGATGCTTCCGACCGCGCTGGCGCTCGGCGAGGGGGGCGAGTTCCGCGCCCCGATGGCGCGCGCGGTGATCGGCGGCCTCATCACCTCGACGCTGCTGACCCTGATCGTGGTGCCTGTCGTCTACACCTTCTTCGACGGCTTCGGCAGCCGCGTCGTGGCCTTCCTCTCCGCGAAGTACAAGGCGGAAGCGCCGGCGCACGCGGAGGGCGACGTCGTGCCCGGCGTCGTGCCGGAGGGGATCCCCGCCGACTAGCCCTCTCGCGGGACCGCCTGACGCAGATCGCCCTCCGGGTCCCGCGGGATCCGGAGGGCGACGTGTTCCCGGCAGATGCGGCGGCGCGGCGAGCCGCCTAACCCTCGATGAACTCCGCCGCCACGCGCGCGGGGAGGATGCCGGCGCGATACCCCGCGTCGAGGAGACGCTCCACCGCGGCCCGGCCCCGCGGGCCGTAGTCCACGGTGAAGGCGTTCACGTACATACCGACGAAGGTATCAGTGCGGGCCGCGTCCATCCCGCGCGCATACTGCCCGGCGTGGGCGAGCGCGTCGGCCCGGTGCGCCAGGCCGTACACGATGGACGCCCGCAGGTCGCCGGAGACGAGCCGCATCAACTCCGGCCCGAGGTCCTTGCGGATCACGTTCCCGCCGAGGGGGAGCGGGAGTCCGGTCGTGGCGCCCCACCACGCCCCGAGGTCCTGCCAGAGGTGCAGTCCGCGGTCACCGAAGGTGAGCTGGCCCTCGTGGATCAGGAGGCCGACGTCGGCCTCCCCGGCGAGGACCGCGTCCTCGATCCGGTCGAACGGCACGATCACGGTGCGCACGTCCGGCTGGAAGAGGCGCAGCGCGAGGTGCGCGGTGGTGCGCTCGCCGGGCGTGGCGACGACGAGGCCCCGCAGCGCGGCGGCGGGGTCGGCGGGGGTCGGCCGGCGCGAGACGAGCCGGGGGCCGTAGCCCTCGCCGATCGAGGCGCCGTGCGGCAGAAGTGCGTAACGGTCGGCGAGGTAGGCGTAGGCGTGGAACGAGACGGCGGTGACCTCGAGTTCGGCGGCGAGCGCGCGCCGGTTCAGGGTCTCGATGTCGGACAGCTCGTGCCGGTAGACGCGGTCGCCGGTGTCGATCTTCCCGGCGGCGAGCGCGTAGAACATGAACGCGTCGTCGGAGTCCGGGCTGTGGGCGAGGCGGATCGTGGGCATGGTCAGCGCCTGGCGGCGCCCGGTCCCCGGGCGGCCTGGTCCCTCGTCTCGAGCAGGAGCTGGTTGTGCTCGGCGTACTCGGGGAGGTTCTTGGCCCGCTCGGCGTCGTAGTTGGCGACGAAGGCCTGCATGGCGCTGCGCGCGGTGGCGGCGTCGCCCGACGCCTCGGCGGCGCGCGCCTTCAGCAGCAGCCCGTAGAGGTGCGTGCGCGAGGCCCGGAGGAGGGTGTCCGCCTGCGCCCGTGCGCCCGCCGGGTTCTTCACGGCCAGTTGGAGGAGGCCGACGTGGAGGCGCGAGTCGGGGTCGAGATTCGCGCCAAGCATCTGGTACGCCTGGACGGCCATTGGCGCGAAGAAGGTGACCTGGGCGGTGTCGCCCGATTCCTGGGCCCGCATCACGCGGTCGAAGAGGCGGGTGGCCTGCTCCGCCGGCGTCATCTGGCTGAGGTCGGTGGTGGCGGGGGCGCCGGCGCCGGCCCCGGCGGGGGCGGAGGCGGAGGCATCCCCCGCTGCGGTGGGTGCGCGGCGGGCCACCACCACGACGATCGTCACGATGAGCGCCACCACGCACACGCCGGCGACGATCCACGCGGCCCGCTGGTTCGGCGCGATGAGGGGCCGGGCCGCGGCACCGCCGCCGGCCGGGGTGCCGCACTCCGGGCAGAACTTCGCGCGGGCGCTGAGCTTCGCCCCGCACTTGCGGCACGCCGCCCCGCCGAGCGGGGCGCCGCACGTGCTGCAGAACTTGCCCGTGGACTCGGCGCCACAGGCCGGGCACTTCTGGGTCGTGGGATTGGGCATCGGCGAAAAGTAGGAACCCCGGCCTCGGCGGGCTACTGCCGCGCTTCGGGGCCCCTGGCGGCGCCTGCCGGGGGCGCGCTGGGGGCGTGTGACGCAGGTGCTGGCGGCGCTCCGAAGGCCATCCTAGGTTTACCGCATCATGTCCCTCGTATCCCAGGCCCATCGCCAGGCGGGAGCGGCCATCGCCGCCCACGCCAACGAGATCGCGCAGGGCTGGCGCGATGCGGTGCGCGCCGACGACGCCATCGAGGGGGACGAGGGCCTCCCCGATCTCCTCCTCACCAACCAGGTCCCCGCACTCCTCGCCGACATCGCCCACTCCCTCCAGGACGCCGACGAGGGCGCCTCCTCGGACGCCTCCCTGGCGCGGCGGCGGAGGGGCCTGCGCTTCGGGAAGCTGCGCGGCCTCGCGCGCTACGACGCGGCCGACCTGTACCGGGAGTTCCGGCACCTGCGCCAGGCCATCTGGCGGTTCCTGCGGAGCGAGCTGGACTGGCACCGTGGCGAGACGTTCGAAGTGATGCTGGCGATCGACCAGTACCTCGACGAGGTCATCGGGGCGAGCCTCCGCGGGTTCGTCGAGGCGAAGGAGCGCAGCGCCGGCGCCGACGGCGAGCCGGCGGATGGCTGAGCTCTCCATCCACGGCACCGCGGTGCCGGGGGCGCGGCTCATGGGCGAACTGGCGCGCGGCACCGCCCGCTGGGACGTGTACCTGGAGACCGCCCCCGCCCCCGACGGCGCCGCCGCGCGCGGGCGCCTCCACTTCGTCCAGGCCGACCGCCGCCGCGCCAGCGCCTGGATCTTCCTCGAGCCCACCGACCGCGAGCTGGCCGAGCGCTTCGCCGACTTCTCCTCGGCGGAGCTGTGGGCCCTCCTGGAATCCCTCGCCCCTTGAGCGTGGACTGCAGTTTGTCATAGAAAATACGAACAAATCACACCGAATTAAGGTCATGCGGAGAGCTATTGGTCGAGCTACTGCGCGTCGTTCTGAGAACGCTTGACAACATGCAGGCTCCCCGATACGTTCTCGCAACCCCAACCGGACCCGCCCCCATGTCGTCAGGACTGCTCACGAAGCCCGCGACCGGAAACGGTTCATCGCGGGTGGCCGCGCCGTCGCCGCGCGGCTACCCCGACCGCCGGACGCTCCCCATGATGAACGACCCCCAGTACCGCGAGATGCTGCACGCCCGGGGCCTCGCGAAGAGGGACATCCTCAAGATGTGCGACAAGCTGGACGTGCGGTTCCTGCGCCTCCAGTTCACCGACATCCTCGGGGTCAACAAGAACGTCGAGGTGCCGCGGAGCCAGTTCGAGAAGGCGCTCGACGGCCAGATCATGTTCGACGGCTCCTCCATCGAGGGGTTCGTGCGGATCGAGGAGTCGGACATGCTCCTCGCACCGGACCTCGACACCTTCCGGGTGTTCCCGTGGGGGGCCGAGGATGGCCTGGTGGCGCGCCTCATCTGCGACATCCAGAATCCCGACGGGTCGCCCTTCGCGGGGTGCCCGCGCTTGGCGCTGAAGCGGCAGATCGCCAGGGCGAAGAAGCTCGGCTTCGAGATGATGGCGGGGTGCGAGGCGGAGTTCTTCCTCTTCTACAAGGACGCCGAGGGGAAGCCGACCACGCTGGTCCACGACACCGCCGGCTACTTCGACGTCGGCCCGGTGGACCGCGGCGAGCGCGCGCGGCGGCTCGTCGTGGCGGACCTCGAGGAGATGGGCTTCGAGGTGGAAGCGGCCCACCACGAGGTCGCCCCCGGCCAGCACGAGATCGACTTCAGGTACGCCGACGCCCTCGCCACCGCCGACGACCTCGTCACCTTCAAGCTCGTGGTGCGGAGCGCGGCGGAGCGCTACGACCTGGCGGCGAGCTTCATGCCCAAGCCGATCTTCGGCCAGAACGGTTCGGGGATGCACACCCACCAGTCGCTCTTCAAGGACGGGAAGAACGCCTTCTTCGACCCCAAGACGGACTGGCAGCTCTCCAAGACCGCGCTGGCGTACATCGCCGGGCTCATCCGGCACGCGCGCGGCTTCTGCGCCGTCACCAACCCGCTCGTCAACAGCTTCAAGCGGCTGGTGCCCGGCTACGAGGCGCCGGTGAACGTCGCCTGGTCCATGCGCAACCGCTCGCCGATGATCCGCATCCCCGACCGCCGCGGCTCGGGCACGCGCTGCGAGCTCAGGATGCCCGACCCGGCGTCGAACCCGTACCTCGCGCTCGCCGTGCAGCTCGCCGCGGGGCTCGACGGTGTGGAGAAGAAGCTCACGCCCCCCGACCCGGTCAACAAGAACATCTTCACGATGACCGTACGGGAGCGGCGCCACCACAAGATCGACGATCTGCCGCGCGACCTGCACGAGGCGCTCGACGTGATGGAGAAGGATGACGTCATCATGGCGGCCCTCGGCGAGCACATCGCCGGCCGCTTCATCGAGGCCAAGCGCGCCGAGTGGGGCGAGTACATCTCGCGGGTGAGCGAGTGGGAGATCGAGAAGTACCTGGGACTGTACTGACGTGATGGGTGATGGGTGATGGGTAAGAGGTGATAGGTGAGAGGTGAGAGGTGATGGGGGATGGGGCGCGGCCCGGGGGGACTCCTCCGGGCCGCGCGGCGTTTTCGGGGGTGCGCGGCGGGCCCGCTTCACCCTGACAGGGCCTCGCCGTCCAACTCGACGTAATGGCCTGGTGGGTAGATCTTCAGTTTCGGCAACTGGTCCGTGCACCCACTACAAGACGGCGGACGATCCGACGTGTCAAGCGTGCGTGCGTTCCTCCTCGACCTCGACGGTACGTGTTACGAAGAATCTAGAGCCGTGCCCGGCGCCGTGGCGGCGATCGCCGCCCTGCGGCGCCGCGGGGTGCCCCTGCGCTTCGTCACCAACACCACCCGCCGCTCCCGGCGGCTCTTGGCCGAGCGCCTCGCCGGCTACGGCTTCACGGTGCGGCCGGAGGAGATCGTCACCACGGGGATGGCCGCCGTTGCCCTGCTGCGGGAGAAGGGGGTGCGGCGCGTGGCGGCGCTCGTGGCGGAGGCGACGCTCGAGGACCTCGCGGAGTTCGACCTCACGAGCGAGCGGCCGGAGGTGGTCCTCGTCGGCGACCTCGGCGACGCGTGGACCTTCGCGCGGCTGAACCAGGCCTTCCACCACCTGATGAACGGCGCGGAACTGGTCTGCCTTCAGCGGGACCGCTACTGGCAGCAAGGGGGTGGCCTGGCGCTCGATGCGGGGCCGTTCGTCGCCGCGCTCGAGTACGCCACCGGGAAGACGGCCACAGTGACGGGGAAGCCCACGAAGGCGTTCTACGCCGCCGCCCTCGCGTCGCTGCGCGCCGATGAGGTCGCCGACCCCGAGGGCGTGGTGATGGTCGGCGACGACCTATGGGGGGACATCGAGGGCGCGCAGGGCGCCGGGATGGAGGCCTGGCTGGTGCGCACGGGGAAGTTCCGGGAGGACGTCTACGCGCGGAGCGGCATCG
>JBEKGT010000047.1:0-10810 GCA_050012655.1 Gemmatimonadales bacterium
CGAGCTCGAGCGCCCGCCGCACCTCCCGCAGCGCCCCCTCGAAGTCGCCGAGATGGGAGAGGGTGAAGCTGAGGTTGTAGTGCGCCGCCGCGCCGTCGGGCTGCGCCTCCACCGCGCGCCCGAACGCGTTCTTGGCATCGGTGTACCGCTTGAACTCCCCGAGCACCAGCCCGATGCCGTTCCACGCGGCCGCAGACTGCGGGTCCACCTCGAGCACCTGGCGGTACGCCTCGAGCGCGAGCTGGTGGCGCCCGAGCTGCGTGAGGAGGAGCGCGAGGTTGAGGCGCGCGGTCCCGAACTCCGGCTGGTGTCGCAGGGCGTCCCGGAAGGACTCGACCGCGTCCTCGGCCGCCGCCTGCGCCGCCAGCACCACGCCGAGGTTGTTGTGCGCCAGCGCGTAGGCGGGGTCTGCCTGGATGGCCCGGCGGTACGACGCCAGCGCCTCGTGGGTCCGGCCGCTCTGGTGCAGGCAGACGCCGCGCTCGTTCCAGAGCTTCGCAGCGTCGGGGTGCTCCGCCACCAGCTGCTCGTACAGCTCGAGCGCGGCCCCGAGATCGCGCCGGGCGAGCTGCACCTCCGCCATTGCCTGGTGCACGAGGCGCCGGTCCTCGCCGCGGTCGAGCGCCAGACGGTACTCACGCAGCGCCTCGGCGTAGTACCCCTTCTGGCGGAAGGCGCGGCCGAGGGTCAGGTGCGCCATCTGCCCCGCCTCGCCCGCCGCCTGCGGCTCGTTCGCCTGTGGGACGGCCCGCTCGCTGGCCGCGTCCTCGAGGGAGAGGTTCGGGTGGGCGCGCCCCAGCGCGGGGTTGAGCTGGACGGCCTTCCGCGACGCCGCGCGCGCTTCGGCGTGCCGGCCGAGGTCGCCGAGGACGAAGGCGAGCAGGTAGTGGGCGTCGGCGTTGTCGGGCCCCAGCTCCACGGCCGACTTGAGGGCCGCGAGCGCCTCGTCGTTCATCCCCTGCTGGTAAAGGACCTCGCCGTGGTGAAAGGCGAGCACCGACGAGCTGCCGTCGAGCTCGCGCGCACGCGCGAGCCACTCCGCCGCCGACGCGGGCCGCCCGCGCCGCTGTTCGGCGAGCCCGAGCTGCAGCATCGCGCCCGCGTCGCGCGGCCGCTCCGCGAGGATGGCGGCGAATTCCGCTACCGCGTCGTCCCACTGCCCCACCGACGCGTAGGCCCGCGCCAGCTCGCCGCGGACGTCGAGGTCCCCCGGCCGCTGGCGCAGCCGCTCGCGAAGCTCCGCGATCCGCTGGTCGTAGACGCCGGAGCGGGCGTACACGATCTCGAGGTTGCGCTGCGCCACCGCCATGCGCGGATCGAGCGCCAGCGCCCGCGTAAACGCCTTCGCGGCGTCGTGGAAGAGGCCCTTCCGGAAGTACAGGACGCCGAGGTTGTTATGCGCCCCGGCGTCGGAGGGATCGATCCGACCGGCGAACGACCTCAGGATGGCGAGGTCACGCTCCGAGGCCGCGGGCGCCGTCATCGGACCGGGGCCGTTACGTGAGCCGGACCGCCTGCAGGATGGCGCGGAGCGACGCCATGTCGGGCATGAGGAGGAAGTGCCCCTGGAGCAGCTCGTTCTCCGCCCGGAACTGGAACTGGGTCTCCACGCAGAAGACGAAATCGCGATCGTGTCCGAAGTTGAGGTAGGTCGAGGTGAGCACCGCCGCCGAGAGGTCGATGACCAGGCTCGGCACGGAGGGGAGGAGCATCATCCCCATGAACGACGACAGGGCGTTCATGTACGCCCCGCACAGGATGTTGCCCGCCTCCTTGAGGCTCGACTGCTCCAGCATCCCGAACTCGACCGTCTTGCCGATCGGCCGGTTAAGAAGGAGGTCGCAGAGCCGGCGCGCCGCCGTCTCCGGGAAGACCAGCAGGGTGCGGCCGGTGAGGTCGCCGAGCATGTGGAGCAGGATCGCCGCCACGATCTCGTCCGGCTTCCCGAGCAGCCCGGCCACCTCCTCCAGCCGGCTCACGCTGATCTTCGGGACGGTGATCATGATGCGCCGGTTGGTCATCTGCGACAGCGCCGTCGCGGCGTGCCCCGCGCCGATGTTCTCGACTTCGCGCAGCGCGTCGAGCTGCAGCGCCTTCAGGTCCCGGATGTCGTCCATCGCGCCCCCGCCCTAGACCAGACCGCCGGCATCGAGGATCAGCGCCGGCACGCCATCACCCAGAATCGTCGCCCCGCTGAAGACCGGAAGGGTCCCGCGCGGCGCCTCGAAGGTCTTGACCACGATCTCCTGCTGCCCGACCAGCGCGTCCACCACCACGCCCGTCCGGCGCTCCCCCAGCTCCAGCACGATGACCGGTTGGCTGCGGCCCGGCACCGTCGGCGCCGCAGCGCCCAGCAGATCCCGCAGGCGGACCAGCGGCAGCAGGTCGCCGCGCAGTAGGACCGCCTCGCGCCCCTGCACCCGCTGGATCTCCCCCGCGCGGGGCGTGAACGTCTCGGCCACGTGCGTGAGCGGCATCGCGTACAGCTCGTCGCCGATCCGCGCCAGCAGCGCGCGCACGATCGCCAGCGTCGCCGGGAGCCGCAGCGTGAAGGAGGTGCCTTCCCCCTCCTCCGAGCGAACCTCCATCGAGCCACCGAGCGCGCGCATCGCCGTCGCCACCACGTCGATCCCCACGCCCCGCCCCGACACGTCCGTCACCCGCTCCGCGGTGCTGAACCCGGCCCGCGAGATGAGGCGGAACAGCTCCTCGTCGCTGAGCGCCGCCACCTCGCTGTCGATCAGCCCCATCTGCCGCGCGCGGCCGATGACCCGGTCGCGGTTGATGCCGCGCCCGTCGTCGGTCACCTTCACCGCCACCGTCGAGCGCTCCCGCAGCGCGGCGAGCACCAGCTGGCCGACCGCCGGCTTCCCCTTCGCGATCCGGTCCTCCGCCGTCTCGATGCCGTGGTCCACCGCATTGCGCAGCAGGTGCACCAGCGGCTCCGCGATCTCGTCGAGGATCGACCGGTCGAGCTCGATCTCCTTTCCCTCGACCCGGAAGGCGATCTGCTTCCCCGTCTGCCGCGCCAGGTCCCGCACCATCCGCGGGAACCGGTCGAACACCTGCCACACCGGCACCATCCGCGCCGCCACGATCTCGTGCTGCAGCTGCGCCGCGAGCCGCGCAATCTGGCCGTTCACGTCGTGCAGGTCCGGCTCGGCGAAGCGCGCGGCGATGGTGTGCAGCCGTCCCCGCGCGATCACCAGCTCGCCGATGAGGTTCATCAGCTCGTCGAGCCGCTGCAGGTCCACGCGGATGTGGCGCGAGCGGAGCGCCTCCGGGCCCGCCGTCTGCGGCGCCTCCGCGGCCTCCTCCCCCACCTCCACCCGCTCCACGTCCCCCACCGCCGTGAGCGCAGCCACGATCGCGGCCGCCTCGGCCGGCGCGTCGAGCCGGAAGGCGAAGTGCCCGTCGAAGGTGTCGCTCTCGAACGCCGAGGGCGCGGGTGCGACAGCGCTCACCGGACCCAGAGACTCCGCCTTGCGCAGCACCAGGATCCCGCGCGCCCCCTTGAGCACCGCGTCGCTGCGCAGCGCCACCTGCACCAGGCGCCCTTTCCCAGGGCCCGTCCCCGGGACGATCACCGGCGCAGAGGGCCGCGACTCCCGCGGCGCGGAGCCCGGCGCCAGCGCCGGTGCCGCGGTCGCCGCATCCAGCTCGGCGAGCATCGGCACCACCGCGGCGGCCGCGTCGGCGCCTGTGACCGACTCCGTGATGGCCCGCTCCAGCGCGTCGGCCGACCGGAAGAGCAGCTCGAGCATCGCCGGCGTCATCGCCCGCTCCCCACGCCGCACCCCGTCGAGCAGGCTCTCCACCCGGTGGGCCAGGTCGGCGACGGGAGCATACCCCATCGTCGCCGCCATCCCCTTGATCGTGTGGACCGCGCGGAAGATCCCGCTCACCGGCTCCGTGGCCGCGGGATCGCGTTCCCACTCGAGGAGCAGCTGGTTGAACGCGGTGAGGTGCTCGCGGCTCTCGGTCAGGAAGAGGTCCGCGTACTGGCGGACATCCATGGCCTATCCGAGGACGCGCTGAACCGCTTCGAGCACGCGCGACGGCTGGAACGGCTTGACCACGAAGTCCTTGGCGCCCGCCTGGATGGCCTCGACCACGAGCGCCTGCTGGCCCATGGCGCTGCACATCAGGATCTTGGCGTCCGGATCGGCCTTGACGATCTCGCGCACCGCCTCGATGCCGCCCATGTCGGGCATCACGATGTCCATGGTGACGAGGTCGGGGCGCAGCTCCTTGTAGCGCGCGATCGCCTGGACCCCCGACTCCGCCTCTCCCACGACCTCGTAGCCGGCCCCGGACAGGATGTCGCTGATCATCGTCCGCATGAAGATCGCGTCGTCACAGACGAGCACTCGATGGCCCACACCATCCTCCTACGGCAACAAGGGCTCCAACAGCGCACTGGTTTCGAGTTGCACGAACGGATGGCCGGCCGCGGTCCCCACGGCCCGCACCAGGTCGGGGCGGACGCCCGGGAGCGCACCCCGCGCGTCGAGCTCCGTGTCGTCCACCACCGCGAGGTCGAGGACCTCGTCCACCACCAGCCCCACGCGGTGCCCCCGGTGATCCAGCAACAGCACCGCGCCCGCGCCAGGGGACGGCACCGCCTCGAGGCCCATCGCGCCCGCCGCGTCCACCAGCGTCACGAGGAGTCCACGGACGTTGACCAGTCCGCGCACCGCCGGCGCCGCACCCGGGATCCGCGTCGCCGGCTGCACGGGGAGGATCTCCCGCGCCGACTCGGCGTCCACCGCGAAGGTCTGCCCGGCGGACCGGAAAAGCAGCAATCTACGTGCGCTCACGGCCGCCACCGGGTTCGAAAAAGCCAAGATACTCCAGCGGCCGGGTCTGAGCAAGCAAGTCGCTGTCGCGCAATGCGATGGCCAATCCCGGCCGGAGGTCGTCGGGCCACTCCGACCGGAGTTCGAGGCGCTCCCCGGTCCGGGGGTGCGGCAGGGTCAGCCACGCAGCATGCAAGGCCTGCCGCGGAATGGAGCGCTCGAGCGCCTCCGCCTCAGCGCGTGTGGCGTCGCCGCGGCGGTGCGCGCCCAGGCCGTAGACGGCGTCCCCCACGACGGGGTGCCCGATGGACTGGAGGTGGACGCGGATCTGGTGCGTCCGCCCCGTCTCGAGCGCGGCCCGGCACAGGTCCGCCACGCCGCCGCGCGCGACCGCCTTCACCCGCGTCACGGCGCGGCGCCCCCCCTCCGGGACGATAGCCATCCGCTTGCGGTCGGCGGGGTGCCGCGCCAGCGGCGCCTCGATCCGCCGGTCCTCGGTACCCACGTGGCCCCACGCGAGCACGGCGTAGCGGCGCTCGATCCGCCGCGCGGCCATCGCCGCGCCGAGCTTCTCGTGGGCCTTCTCCGTCTTCGCCACCACCAGCAGCCCCGAGGTGTCCTTGTCGAGACGGTGCACGATCCCGGGACGCGCCTCGGCGCCGCCGGCGAGCCGCAGGCCGCGCGCCGCCAGCGCGTTCACGAGGGTGCCCTCCCAGTGCCCGGGGGCGGGGTGCACCACCAGCCCGGCGGGTTTGTCCACCACCGCCAGGTCGTCGTCCTCGTACGCGACGGTGAGCGGGATGTCCGACGGCGTCACGGGGCGGAGCGGCCGATCGGGGAAGTTCACCTCGACGAGCGCGCCGCGCTCGGGCTCCAGCGAGGCACGCGCCTTCGCACCGTTCACGAGCACGCCCCCCTCGGCGATGAGGCGGGCGGTGGTGGTCCGGGAGAGCTGGAGCTGGTCGGCGAGGAAGCGGTCGAGGCGTTCGGCCCGCGGCACAGCGACCGAGAAGCGGGTGGCCGGCGGGGCCGTCACGGCGAGGCTAGCTGCGCTCCGGCGGCGCGGTGGCCCCGGGGGGCGGCGCCGCGGCCTCGTGCGGCCTCCCCTCGCGCCACAGCGCCAGCGCCAGCGCGATCGCCCCGCAGCTCACCGCCATGTCCGCCACGTTGAAGTTCGGCCAGTGCAGCGGCCCCACGGTGAAGAGGAGGTAGTCCACGACCCCGCGCGCCGAGCGCACGCGGTCGATCAGGTTGCCCGTCGCCCCCGCCATGACGCACGCAAGCGAGTAGAAGCGGAGCCGGTCGCCCGGCCTGGTGTGCCACGCCATGACGCCGAGGACCACGAGCGCGACGAGGGTGAGCGCGAGGAAGAACCAGCGCGAGTAGGCGCCCACATGGATGCCGAAGGCCGCGCCGGGATTGTAGACGAGCTGCAGCTGGAAGAAATCGCCGAGGACCGGAACGCTCCGCCAGCGCGGGAGCCGGGCCTCGGCGAGGGACTTCGTGACGAGATCGAGGACGATCACCGCGATGACGACGCCGGCGAACCGGCGCTTCTCAACGGTGCTTGCCATTCTCCTCTTTTTCCTTGCAGTTGATGCACAGCCGGGCGTGGGGGAGCGCGTCGAGCCGCTCGTACGAGATCTCCTCGCCGCAGTTCTCGCACTTGCCGTACTTCTCGGGAGTGGTGTAGAGCCGGCGCAGCGCCTGATTGAGGTGCCAGAGGAAGCGCCCCTCCTTCGAGGCCATCAGGAACGCCTTCTCGCGCTCCATCGCGTCGGTCCCCTGGTCGGCCATGTGGAACGAGTAGGACGAGAGGTCGCCGTCGGAGGCCTGCAGCGTCGCGTCGAAGCTCTCGCCGTAGTGACCGAGCTCCTTGATGGCGCGCGCGCGCTCTTCCAGGAGCCGCTTCTCGAAGTGCCCGAGCTGTTTCTTGTTCATCGCCATCGTCCCCGATCGCTGCGCGTGTCAGCCGCCAGCGCGCCGAACCGCGAGGTGCGCCTTCAGACCGTCCAGCTCCACGTCCTGCCCGGCGTCGACCGCCCCGTCCGGTGCGCCCGTCCGGACCCGGCGGGCGAGCGTCTCGCCGCCGATGTAGCCGCTGTGCCGCTCCGCCGCCGCGAGGACCGCCCCGTCACCCGCGACCCACAGATCGATCCGGTCGGAGACCTGATAGCCGGCCTCGCGCCGCAGCCTCTGCACCCGGCTCACGATCTCGCGGGCTAGCCCTTCCTGCCGGAGGTCGTCGGTGAGCGCCGGGTCGAGCGCCGCCACCACCACCCCGTCCGCCCGGACCACCACGTCGCCGCGCGCCTGCCGGTGCACCGCGAGGTCGTCCGCTTCGAGGCGCCAGGCGCGCCCCTCGACGGCGATCTCCACCGACTCCCCCGCCTCGAACCGGGCCACCAGATCCGAGGTGAGCCCCCGGATCGCCTCCGCGGCCGCCGGCGTCGCCTTCCCGAATCGCTTTCCGAGGGCACGAAAATTAGGCCGCGCCTCCAGAGAGACAAGGTCCGTCCCCGCATGCACAAGCTCCACCCGCTTGACATTGACCTCGGCCGCGAGTAGCGGCACCAGCGCGTCGAACAGGGCGCGGTCCACGTCGGCCGGGATCGCCGCCAGGAGCCGCGCCAGCGGCTGGCGCACCCGGATCCCGACGTCCTCCCGCGCGCTCCGCGCCAGCGACGCGAGGCGCCGCACCGCGTCCATCGCCCGGTCGAGTGCTTCGTCCTCGTGGTCCGCGGCGGGGACCGGGAACGGCGCGAGGTGCGCCGAGGTCCCCGTGAGCGCCCGATGGATCGCGTCGGGGAGGAAGGGCGCCGCCGGCGCGAGGAGCCGCGCCGTGATCGCCAGCACGTCGTGCAGCGTCGCCAGCGCGGCCGGGTCCGCCGCGCCGCCGGGCACCCAGAACCGCGCGCGGCTCTGGCGCACCCACCAGTTCGAGAGGTCGTCCACCACGAACTCGACGATCGCGCGGGCGCCCGTCGTGACGTCGTACGACTCCCACGCCGCGTTCACCGCGCGGATAGTCCGCGACAGCCGCCCGTGCAGCCAGCGGTCGGCGAGCGGGCGCTCCGCGAGCGGCGGGGCGCCGTCGGCGCCGGGCGACCGCCGCCACTCCTCCGCGTACAGCTGGAAGAGGTTGTAGGTGTGGCGGAGCTTCTCGAGGACGCTCCCGGCCACGTCGGCGAGCGCCTTCTCGTCGAACCGCTTCGGCAGCCAGACCTGGCTCGAGGTCAGCAGGAAGAGGCGCACCGCGTCGGCGCCGTACTTCTCCAGGACGGCGAACGGTTCCACCACATTGCCGCGGCTCTTCGACATCTTCTGCCCCGCCGCGTCGAGCACCAGCTCGTTGACGATGACGTTGCGGTACGCCGGCGCGTCGAACACCGTCGCGGCGATGGCGAGGAGCGAGTAGAACCACCCGCGCGTCTGGTCCACCCCCTCGGCGATGAAGTCGGCCGGGAAGTGCGCACGGAACTCCGCTTCGTGCTCGAACGGGAAGTGCCACTGCGCCACCGGCATCGCGCCCGAGTCGAACCAGGTGTCGATGACCTCGGGGACGCGGCGCATCGTCCCGCCGCACGCGCGGCAGGCCCAGGTGTACCCGTCGATGTGGGGTTTGTGCGGGTCGAAGTCGGCCGGGAGCGGCTTCCCCCATCGCGCCGCGAGGTCGGCGTAGCCGCCGATCACCTCCACGTGCTCCGCGTCGTTCTCGCACACCCACGCCGGGAGGGGCGCCCCCCAGAAGCGGTCGCGCGAGAGCGCCCAGTCCACGTTGTTCTCGAGCCACTCGCCGAACCGGCCGCTCCCGATCTCCGCCGGGTGCCAGCCGATGTGCCGGTTGAGGTCGAGGAGCCGCTCGCGCACCGCGGTGGTGCGGATGAACCACGAGGCGCGCGGGTAGTACAGGAGCGGCGTGTCGCAGCGCCAGCAGAAGGGGTAGGTGTGCTCGACCGTCTCGCGGCGGAAGAGGACGCCCTGCTCCTTGAGGCGCTGGATGATGGCGGCGTCCGCCTCCTTCACGAATACCCCTTCGACCGCCTCCCACGTGGTGCCCGTGAACTTGCCGGCGAGGTCCACCGGGACGTCGAAGGCCAGGCCATGGGCCCGCGCCACCGCGTAGTCGTCGGCGCCGAACGGGGCCATGTGCACCAGGCCGGTGCCGTCCTCCGCCGAGACGAACTCCCCCGGCACCACGACCTGCGTCGCCTCCCCCGCGGGCTCCGCCACGATCTCCAGCGGCCGGCGGTAGCGCAGGCCCACGAGGTCCCGGCCCATGTACCGCGCCACGACGGGGTAGTGCGAGAGCGGCTCCGCCTCGCCGCCGGGGGCGAGGTGCGGCGCGCGCGATTCCGCGACGATGATCCGCCTGCCCCTGAAGTCCACCTCGACGTACGCGAGGTCGGGGTGCACCGCCACGGCGAAATTGGCCGCCAGGGTCCACGGCGTGGTGGTCCAGATCAGCAGGTACCGCTCCGGCCCCTCCACCAGCGGGTAAAGGACGTAGACCGAGGGGTCCTTCGCGGTGTCGTAGCCGAGCGCCAGCTCGTGGCTCGAGAGCGCCGTGCCGCAGCGCGGGCAGTAGGGGAGGATCTTGTGGCCGCGCTCCAGCAGCCCCTTCTCGTACAGCGTGCGGAGCAACCACCACACCGTCTCGACGTAGTCGTTCGAGTACGTGACGTAGGGGTGGTCGTAGTCGAGCCAGTAGCCGATTCGGGCAGAGAGGTTCTCCCACTCCGTCTTGTACTTAAACACGCTCTCGCGGCACAGCCGGTTGAACTCGGCCACCGAGACCTTCGCCCCCGGGTGGTCGCCGATCTCCGTCTTGCCGGTGATGCCGAGCTGCTTCTCGACCTCGATCTCGACCGGCAGGCCGTGCGTGTCCCACCCGGCGATGCGCGTGACCTGGCGCCCCTGCATCACGCGGAAGCGGCAGATGAGGTCCTTGATCGTGCGGGCGAAGACGTGATGGATGCCCGGGCGGCCGTTGGCGGTGGGCGGCCCCTCGTAGAAGACGAAGGGCGCGCCGCCGGCGGTCAGGCGCTGCGTGGCGTGGAAGAGGTCCTCGGCCTGCCAGAGCGCCAGCAACTCCCGCTCCTGGGCGTCGGCGCGCAGGTCGGTCGGGAGGACGGGATAGCGGGACGGCTTCACGCCGCGAGCCTCCGGAGGACGCCGCGGACCAGCGCCGTCAGCTTCGGCTCAGCGGCGGCGGCGGTGGCGATGATGCGCTCCAGCGACGCCGGCTCCAGCGCGTCGGGGAGGCCCAGGTCGGTGATGACCGCGAGGCCGAGGACCTGCATCCCCTCGTGCGCCGCCGCGATGACCTCGGGGACGGTGCTCATGCCGACGACGTCGGCGCCCAGCGCGCGGAGGAACCGGTACTCGGCGCGGGTCTCGAGGCTCGGGCCCGGGACCGCGACATATACCCCCTCGCGCAGCGTCGTGCCCTGCTCCAGCGCCACCGCGCGCGCCAACGCCGCGAGCCGCGGGTCGTAGGGCGCGCTCATGTCGGGGAAGCGCGGGCCGAGGGCGTCGTCGTTGGGGCCCACCAACGGGTTGTCCCCCAGCAGATTGATGTGGTCGGCGATCAGCATCACGTCCCCGGCGGCCCAAAGCGGATGCATCCCCCCCACGGCGGTCGAGACGATCAGCGTCCCGGCACCGAGGGCGTGGAGCACCCGGACGGGGAGCGCGATGGCCGGGAGCCGGTAGCCCTCGTAGGCGTGGAAGCGGCCCGCCATCGCGGCGACCGGCCGCCCTTCGAGGGTGCCGAGGAGCAGTTTGCCGGCGTGCGATTCGACGGTGGAGAGGGGGAAGCCGGGGATGTCGCGGTACGGCACCTCGGCCTCCACCGCGATCTCGCGGCCGAGGCCGCCGAGGCCGGTGCCGAGGATGATCCCGACGCCGGGCCGCCCGTCCCACCGTCCGCGCACCGCGTCGGCGGCGCGCGCGACGTCGGCGCGGGTCACTCCTCGACGATCGACTTGATCCATCGCGGCGACGACTTG
>JBEKGT010000048.1:0-10770 GCA_050012655.1 Gemmatimonadales bacterium
TGCGCGGAACGCCGCCTGCAGCTGGTCCATCTGCCCAGCCATCGTCACCGCTCCCGGGCGGCGCGCCGCTGCGCTGCGCCGCGCAGGTGCCGACGGAGCGCGGTCAGCAGCTCCTCCCGGTCCACCGGCTTGTTGAGGAGGCCCGCCGCGCCGGGCACCGTCGCCCCGCGCTCCTGCGCCACGACGCTCACCACCACCGCCGGGATATCGCGCAGGTCGGGATCGGCGCGCATCGTCCGTACGACGTCCCACCCGTTCAGCCCCGGCATCAGCAGGTCCACCGTCACCACGTCGGGGCGCTCCGTGCGCGCGAGCCGAAGCCCCTCGCCCCCGGAAGCCGCCGTGATCGTGCGCGGGCCCAGTTCCGCGATCTGCCGCGCCAGGAGTTCCCGTGCGTCCGCGTCGTCGTCGATGATGAGGACGAGGCCGCCCCGGAGATCGCCATCCTCCGGCTCCACGCCCCGCGCCGTCCCCACCGGGACTGCGGCCGCCGGCCCGGGCGGCACGCCCCGGAACACGACACGGAAGGCGGAACCCCGGCCTTCCTCGCTCTCCACCTCCATCCGGTAGCCCATCAGCTCCACCAGCGTCTTCGAGATCGTGAGCCCGAGCCCCGTTCCTCCGAAACGCCGCGCCGTGCTCGTGTCGGCTTGCTGGAACGCCTCGAAGATCGCCGCCTGCCGGTCCGCCGGGATGCCGATGCCGGTGTCCCGAACCTCGAGGTACTCCGCCTCCCCCGTCGCCGGATCGGCGGCGACCCGCACGGTGACGCTCCCCGCCTCGGTGAACTTCAGCGCGTTGCCGAGGAGGTTCACCAGCACCTGCTTCAGCTTCGCCGCATCGCCCGTCACCGGAGCGAGGCCAGCCGGAACTTCGGCCGCGACCCGGACTCCGGGCGGCGCCTGGCCCGCGACCAGCGCCAGCGCCTCGTCCACCACGCGCCCCAGATCCATTTCGCCGAGCTCCACCTCGACCTTGCCGGCCTCCACCTTCGAGAGGTCGAGGATCGAGTTGATGAGCTCGAGGAGGTGCTTGCCGTTCTCGTTGATGCGCGCGAGGAAGTCGGTGTCCTCCCTGCGCAGGTTCCCCGCCCGATTCTTGAGGAGGACGCCCGCGAAGCCGATCACCGAATTGAGGGGCGTGCGCAGTTCGTGGCTCATGTTCGCGAGGAACGCGCTCTTGGCGCGGTTCGCCCGCTCCGCCTCGTCGCGCGCCCGCTTCAGCGCCTCCTGGGTGCGCGCGATCTCCGAGACGTCGCGGAACACGCTCCGGGTCGCCACGGGGCGCCCGTCCTCGAAGCGGCAGTTGCTGCTCCCCAGGACGGTGACGCGGCGGCCGTCGTGCGCGAGGAAGATCGCCTCGAGGTCCCCTACCGTCTTCCCCGCTACCACCCGCCGGAACGCCCCGCGGATGCGCTCGTGGCACGCGGGCTCGAGGAAGTCGAAGAGGCTCCGCCCGAGCGCGTCCACCGCCCGGACGCCGAGCGCCGCCTCCCACGCGCGGTTGACGTACTGGAGGCGGCCGTCCGTGCCGGTCGTGACGATGAGGTCGTGCGCGGCGTCGAGGAAGTCCTGGAGCCGCGCCTGGTTCTCGCGGACGGCGACCTCGGCCTCCTTGCGCCGCGAGATGTCGGCGAACGAGCTGACCACCGCGCTCAGGGTCCCGTCCGGGGCCCAGGTCATCGGGCGGACGTTCACCAGCAGCCACGCGAGCCGGCCGTCGGGGCGGAGCGCACCGATCACGGCGTTCCGCACCGGCTTCCCGGTGCGCAGGCAGACGGTCGCGGGGCGCTCCTCGGGCGGGAGGGGGGAGCCGTCCTCGCGCAGCGTGCGCCAGGGCGCTTCCGCCATGTGCCGCCCCACCAACTCCTCCCGGGTCACTCCCAGGATGCGCTGGGCCGCGGCGTTCGCCTCGACGATGTTCCCCGACGCCTCCTGCACGAACACCCCTTCGCCGAGCCCCTCGACCACCGCCCGGTAGCGCTCCTCCGAGGTGCGCAGCGCGGCCGCGGCCCGCGCGCGCGCCGAGAAGTCGCGGTTCACTGCGACCATCGCCAGCAGCACGATGACGAGCCCCGCGAAGGTCGTGATGAGGATCACCTCGGGCGCCCACCCGTAGCGGATCTCCGACTCCGCGATCCGCGCCCCGAGCTGCCGCTCCCGCGAGACCGCGAGGAGGCGCGTCACCGCCCGGATGCTGTCGGTGAGGGCCTCCCCCTGGGCCACCAGCGCAGCGAGCCCCGGTCCGCTCCCGTGCGATTCGCCTTCGGCTAGGGTGATCTCGAAGTGGGCGAGCCGCCGCCGCACGAGGGGGCCCAGCTCCCGCGCCAGCGCCGCCCGCGCGGGATCGTCGGCCACCGCCGAGTCGAGCCGCTGTAGCGCCCCGGGGATCTGCTCCACCACCGACCAGTGGAGCGCGAGCTGGCGGAGGTCGCCGGTGAGGACGTACGCGCGGGAGCGCGCCTCCGCCTCCGCGATCCGCCCGGTGAGCCCGTCGAGCGCGGCGTTGACCTCGCCGAGACGGCCGACGGCGACGCTCACGCCGACGAGGCGGTCGATGAAGGCGTACGCCGCGGCCCCGATCACCAGGAACGCGAGCAGGGCGACGGTGAAGCCGGCGTTCGTCTTCTGGCGCGCGGTGAGCACGGCTACCCGCCGAGGTGGCGGGCGATGGCGTCGAACAGCAGCTGCTCGTCCACGATCGGCTTGGCCACGTAGTCGTCGAAGCCCAGGGCGAGGTACTTCTCGCGGTCGCCGGCCATCGCGTGCGCGGTCAGCGCCACCACGGGGAGGCCGGCCAGGGCCGGGTCGGCGCGCAGGCGGCGCAGGACCTCGGTGCCGTCCAGCTCGGGGAGGGAGACGTCGAGGAGCACGAGGTCGGGGCGCGACGCGCCGATGCCCGCCAGCGCGGCGGCCCCCGTCTCGTAGTCCGTGACCGCGTACCGGTCGTCGAGGAGGGCATGGACCAGCAGACGGTTGTCCGCGTTGTCCTCCACCAGCGCGAGGCGGTGCGTCACGCGGGGACCTCCCCCTCGGCCAGGGCCGCCACGAGGCGCGCGTAGGCAGCGTCGAGTTGTTCGACGAGCCCGGCGACCTCGGCGCTGCGGCCGGCCGAGCCGGCTTCGTCGAGGGCCCGCGCGCAGGCCACCACCTCCATGCCCCCCACGTTCCCGGCGTTTGAGACGAGCGCGTGTGCCGCACGCGCCACCGCCGGGAGATCGCCGGCGAGGAGGCCGGCCCGCGCCGCAGCGACCCGCTGCGGCGCCGCTTCCCGGAACAGGGCGATCATCTGCCGCGCGAGCGCGTCGCCGCCGAGGCGGCGCAGCCGGTCGAGCGTGGCGCGGTCGAGGACGGGGAGGTCAGTCATCGGTCCCCCAAGATACGAGCGCCCCCGCCCCCCGGCTATTGCCGAGCCGCAGCCGGCGCACTATCTCATCGCCGTTCGCCCGAGGCGCCACCCCCAATCCACCCGTTCGCCCCCGGAGGCCCCAGTGGCCGAGACGGTCGTGCACGAGACGGTCCTGCAGGAGTTCAGCCGGTTCCTGAAGGAGACGAACGCCCTCGCCCTCGCGATGGCTGTCGTGATCGGCGGCGCCGTGCAGAAGCTGGTGACGGCCATCGTCGCCGACGTCTTCATGCCCCTCCTTGGGATGATCCTCCCGAGCGGCGAGTGGCGGGCCTGGAAGATCGCGCTCCGCGGCGACGCCGCGCTCGCGATCGGCGACGTCCTCGGCGCGGCGCTGGACTTCATCATCATCGCCGTGGTGCTCTACTTCGTCGTGGGGAAGCTCCTGAAGGTCCAGCCGCCGATCAAAGCGGGCTGAGGGCGGCCGCGGGGCCGGCACGGGCCACGGGCCGGCCCCCCGGCGCGGGGCAGGACCGCAATAGCCCGCACCGCACTGCGTTGACGCCGTGCGGTGGCGCGGGGGGCGGCGCGTACCGTGGGGCATGCTCGCCCGGGTGACCTCCGCCGCCCTCCTCGGGATCGACGCCTATCTGGTGGATGTGGAGGCCGATATCGCCGCCGGCCTCCCCTCGTTCGCCACCGTGGGGCTGCCGCAGGGCGCGGTGCGCGAGGGGAAAGAGCGCGTCGCCGCCGCCATCCAGAACGCCGGGCTGTCCTTCCCGCAGCAGCGCATCACCGTCAACCTCGCCCCGGCCGACATCCGGAAAGACGGCTCGGCCCTCGATCTCCCCGTCGCCCTCGCCGTGCTCGCCGCCTCCGGGCAGCTGCGCGCGGAGGCGCTGGAGGGGGTGGTGGCCTGCGGGGAGCTGGCGCTCGACGGCGTGCTGAGGCCGGTGCGGGGCGCCCTCTCGATGGCGCTGGCGGCGCGGGCGGCGGGGGCGCGCTCGGTGGTGCTCCCCGCGGCCAACGTGCGGGAGGCGGCGGTCGTCGAGGGCCTCGACGTGCGCGCCGCCGGCTCGCTCTCCGCGGTGCTCCGCCACCTCGACGGGGGGCCGCCCCTGGAGCGGGCGCAGGTGGACGTGGCCGCGCTCTTCGACGCGCCGTTCCCGGGGGACGTGGACTTCGCGGAGGTGAAGGGGCAAGCGCACGCCAAGCGGGCGCTCGAGGTCGCCGCCGCGGGCTCCCACAACGTCCTCCTCATCGGCGCGCCGGGGAGCGGGAAGACCATGCTGGCGCGGCGCCTCCCCACCATCCTGCCGCGGATGGCGCTCGCCGAGGCGCTCGAGACGACGCGCATCCACTCGGTCGCGGGGCTCCTCCCGCACGGCGAGGCGCTCATCACCCGGCGGCCGTTCCGCGCGCCGCACCACACCATCTCCGACGCCGGCCTCGTCGGGGGCGGCGCCATCCCGCGCCCAGGGGAAGTGAGCCTCGCTCACGGCGGCGTCCTCTTCCTCGACGAGCTGCCCGAGTTCCACGCCAACGTCCTCGAGGCCCTCCGCCAGCCCCTCGAGGACGGCGTCATCACCGTGAGCCGGGCCGCAAGCACCCTCACGTATCCCGCGCGCCTCCTCCTCGTCGCCGCAATGAACCCGTGCCCCTGCGGCCACGCCGGCGACGCCGTGCGCCCCTGCATCTGCCACCCCGAAGCCGTGCGCCGCTACCTCGCCCGCGTCTCGGGGCCCCTCCTCGATCGCATAGACCTCCACGTGGAGGTGCCCGCCGTCCGTCCCGACGAGCTGCGCGGCGACACCCGCGGGGAGCCGAGCGAAGCGGTGCGGGAGCGGGTGGACCGGGCGCGCCGGCTGCAGCAGGAGCGCTTCGCGGGCCGGCCCGGGATCTTCGCCAACGCCCACATGGGCCCGCGCGACGTGCGCCGCCACTGTGCCCTCAGCGACGGGGGAGACGCCGTGCTGCGGAGCGCCGTCACGCGCCTCGGCCTCTCGGCGCGGGCCTACCACCGCATCCTGCGGGTGGCGCGCACCATCGCCGACCTCGCCGCCGCCCCTCGCATCGAGCCGGCGCACGTGAGCGAGGCGGTGCAGTACCGGAGTTTGGACCGGGCGGGGCGGTAGGCGGCCGGGAACCGCGGAGCGGCACGGGCGTGGTCGGCGGGGCTCCCGCGCACTCGCCGGTCGGACGGCTCGCCGCGCTCGCACGGCGCCTGCCCGTCGCCCGGCGTACCTCCGCTCTTCGTGCCGGCATCCGCGACGGCCACGCGCGCGGTGAGGATTCCTAGCAACGTCATCGCAATTGGCCCGGCCCACTTGCCCCCTCGCTCGGGCGGGCCTAGCGTAGCGGGGTCCGCTCGACACGGGCCCGGGGCATCGCCGGCAGCTTGCCGGGACCCGCCCGAATCCCATTTCGCAACGTCTCCCCCGAAGGCACCAAATGCGTTCCCAACCCGTCGTCGCGGCCCTGGTTTGCTTGGGTCTGGGCAGACCCCTCGCCGCTCAGCAGCCGTCCGCTCCGGCAGTCGATTACTCGCGACAGCCGTACGTCGTCGAGCGCTTCGACCAGCGCGTGCGCTACGCGGAGGACGGAACGGGGCGGACCGACCTGGACGTGCGGGTGCGGATCCAGTCGGACGCGGCGGTCGAGGCGCTCGGCCAGCTCGAGTTCCCGTACGATTCGTCCAGCCAACGCCTCGACGTGGACGTGGTCAGGGTGCTGAAGCCTCGTGGGGACACTGTGGTCGCGCCGGCGGGCGCCGTGCAGGACGTCTCCGGTCCGATCGCCCGGGAGGCCCCTGTCTACTCCGACCTCCGCGAGAAGATCGTCACCGTGCCGGGGCTCCGCCCTGGCGACGTGATGGAGTATCACATCCACTGGTCGACGCACACGCCGGTGGCGCCGGGCCAGTTCTGGTCGGCGGTGCAGTTCATGCGTGACGCCATCGTCCTCGACCAGCGACTCGCGCTCGACGTGCCCAGGGCCAAGCACGTCACGGTGCGGACCGCGGGCATGGACCAGCCCGCCGTCGCCGACTCGGGCGACCGGCGCACGTACTCCTGGAGCCGCGCCAACCTGCAGGTGGACACGACCGGCGGCGGTGTGCGGCGGGGCAGCGCGGCGGCGTCGATGCCGCCGGAAGTGCAGTTCACCACCTTCCGCAGCTGGCAGGATGTCGGCCGCTGGTACGCCGCGCTGGAGCGGGACCGCGAGGCCGTCACGCCGCGCATCCGCGCCATCGCCGACTCGCTGGTCCGGGGGCAGACCAGCCTCCTCGACTCCATCGCCGCGGTGTACGGCTACGTCTCCAGCGAGTTCCGCTACGTCAGCCTCTCCTTTGGCGTCGGGCACTACCGGCCGCACGCCGCGTCCGAGGTCCTCGCCAACCAGTATGGCGACTGCAAGGACAAGCACGCGCTCCTGGCCGCGCTGCTCCGCGCCGTGGGGGTGCCATCCGGGCCGGCTCTGATCTCGAGCGAGGAGGACGTGGACAGCACCGTCCCCTCGCCGCAGCAGTTCAATCATGTGATCACGTTCGTGCCTGCGGGACGGGATACGCTCTGGCTGGACGCCACGCCGGGCGTCGCGCCCTTCCGGCTCCTCCTCTCCCCGCTGCGCGGCCGGAGCGCGCTGGTCGTGCCGCTCGAAGGCGCCGCGCGCCTGTCGCGCACGCCCTCGGAGCCGCCGTTCCCGGAGTTCTACCACGTCGACGTGGAGGGAGAGCTGTCCGATGCCGGGCGGCTCAGCGCGACGTACCGCCACACCTTCCGCGGCGACGCGGAGGTCCTGATGCGGGCCGTCTTCCGCGCCGCGCCGGGAGATCGCCCGGACATGATGGGCCGGGAGATGGCGCGCGGCGAGCGGCTCACCGGCACCGTCTCGGCGACGCACGGGGGCGATCCCACCGCGACCCGGGAGCCGTTCGAGTTCGACTTCCGCCTCGAGCGGGCGGACGCGGTCCGGTGGACCCGCGAGGGGACGCGCTACGCGCTGCCGCTCCCCTCGCTCACCGTCCCCGACGCAGACACCGCCGCGGCTGCGGACACGACTCTGCTGCCCAAGGGAGAACAGGCGGAGCACTTGCGGCTGGCGCTCCCTACCGGCGTCACCGTGGAGCTGCCCGCTCCCGTCAGCACGTCGCGCGAGTTCGGCCGGTACGCCTCCTCCTACCGCCTGGTCGGGCGCACTTTGGAGGTGCACCGCCAGCTCACCTTCATGCAGAGCCGTGTCCCGCCGGCCCGCGCGGCCGACGTCGTCGCCTTCCGCGGCGCGGTGCGGGACGACGAGGACCAGGAGGTGACGTTGCGGCGCGCTGACGTGCCCGCCGTCGCACCGGCCGACGTCGATGTCGCCGCGCTCTACCAGTCCGGCGTGAACGCCTACCAGCGCCGGGACCTCCGCACGGCCATCCGGACGCTGCGGGTGGTGGTCACGCGCAATCCCCAGCATGACGCCGCATGGAACGAGCTCGGCAGGGCGTACCTCGACCTGCGCCAGCTGGATTCGGCGGAGGCGTGCTTCCGGCGCCAGATCGCCGTCAACCCCAACGATCACTACTCCTACAACAACCTCGGGCTGGCGCTGTGGCGCTCGCACCGGAACCCGGAGGCGGTCGAGGCGTTCCGGCACCAGATCCAGGTGAACCCGCTGGACCAGTACGCGCACGGCAATCTCGGGGAGCTCGCGCTCGAGATGCACCAGGACACGCTCGCCGTGGCGGAGCTGCGCCTCGCGGTCGGCGTATCGCCCGACAACGCGGGGACCCACGCGAGTCTCGGCCGCGCATACGCCGCCACGGGTCTGCCCGACGCCGCAGTGGCGGAGTTCGATCGCGCCATCGCGCTCAACCCCTCGGGGCAGGTGCTGAACTCCGCGGCCTACGCGCTCGCGGAACACAGTGTCCGGCTCGATCGCGCCGAGCAGTACGCGCGCTCTGCGGTGGACTCCGCCGAGGCGCCCCTCCGCGACATCACGCTTGACGACGCGGGCCCCCTCGAGATGATCGCCGTCATGAACCTCGGCCACATCTGGGATACGATGGGCTGGATCTTCTTCCAGCGGGGGGACTACGCGGGCGCCGAGCGCTACCTGCGAGCGGCGTGGCTCGCCAACCCCGACAACGGCGTGATCGCGGACCACCTCGGCCAGACCTACGAACGACTCGGCCGAAGCGCCGACGCCATGCACGCCGACGCCGTGGCCGCATCGGCGACTCCCCCGGTTCCCGAGGCGCGGCAGCGACTCGTCGCGCTCGCTGGGGGCCCCGCACGCGCCGACCGACTCATGCAGGACGCCGTCCACGGCGGGCGGCAGGCCGGGCGGACGGTCCGCATCGGCCACGCCACGCGCATCAGCGCCTCGGGAGAGGTCCAACTGCTGCTCGGTCCCGGACCACGGGTCGAGGACATCCGCTTCGACGCCGCCCCCGAGGCACTGCGCCCCCTTGCCGACGCGATCCGTGCGGCAGGGCCGTCGTTCCCCTATGCCTTCCCGGACAGCTCGCGGATCCACTTCCCCCTCCGGGGCATCCTGGCCTGCTCGCCCGCGTCCGGGTGCTCGATCGTCCTGACGCAGCTGCCGACGAGTGGGTCGTTCACTCAGGTGATCAGGGTGCCCACGCCGAGATAGCCCGCGCGGACGGCGGGGGTCTGTACTACCGGAGCCTGGACCGGGCGGGGCGGTAGGTCGGGGCGGACCAGTCACCGTGGACCGCTCACCGCGGGCCGCGGACCCTGCCGGCGCAGTCCAGAATTACGACCTTGTTTGTCGCCATTCGCCTGCCTACTGTTCTTTCATCGTGCCCAAGACGTTCGTCGGACTCTGCCTGGCGGCCCTGCTCGCCGGGCTCACCAGCTTCGCGCCGTACGCCGCGGGGCAGTGCGCCCTTCGCGGCGACGCAATGCCTGCTCTGGCGTCTCACGCCGGCATGGCGATGGGCGGCGTGCACGATGGCGGCTCAGGGCACTCCCCGGCGATGCCGCACCATCACGGCTGCTGCGGCTGCCTCGGCCCATGCGCCGGCGCCGGCCTGGCCGCGCTGCCGTCCGCCTCGGCGGTCCCGCTCCTGGGGCCGCGCATGGCGCGCCAGCCGGCCGCCGCCGCCGCCCCGCGCCGTCCGAATCTCCCGCAGCTCCGCTTCCTCCCCTTCGCGAACGGCCCTCCGTCCCTGCTCGGCTGACCCGCTGACCGATCGCGGTAGATCGACCCCGGGGGCGCTCCGCGCCATCCGGGCGATCCCACGTCACCGAGGTGGAGACCGATGCGCACGTTCCCGAGCGCGGGCCTGGTGCTCGCGCTCATCCTCCTGCTGCCTCATCCCGTGCTGCGCGCCCAGGGTGTGCCGCGCGACTCCCTACGCCCGGCCGCTCGCGGCGACTCCGCGCGCTCCGCCGGCGACACCCTCACCCGCGCGCCGATGCGGCTCCGGGCCGTGACGATCACGGCGGCGCCGGCCATGCGCTACGAGGCGACGAGCGCCGTGCACGTGGCGCCGGCCGCGCTCCGCCAGGCCCCGGCCGCGAACGCCTACGACCTGCTGCGACAGACCGCCGGCCTCGAGGTGCACGACCAGGGGCAGGGCCCCGGGTTCGCCTCCGACGCCTCGGTCCGCGGCTTCTCCTCCGACCACTCGACCGACCTCGCGCTCTGGGTGGACGGCGTGCCGGTGAACGAGCCGGTCAACGGGCACGCGGAGGGGTACGCCGACTGGAACCTCCTCCTCCCCGAGGCCATCGCCGACGTGGACGTCGTGAAAGGGCCGACGAGCGCCCTGTACGGGAACTTCGCGATGGCGGGGGTGGTGAACGTGCGCACCCTGGAGCGGTTCGCGGGGACGGAGCTGACGGCGAGCACGGGATCGTATGGGCGCGTCGAGGGCGCGCTCCTCACCGGGCTCGACCGGGGCGCCACGGGAGCCGTGTTCGCCCTCCGCGGCGTGCGGGAGGACGGCTGGCGGCCCCACGCCACCTGGGACATTGGTCAGGCGCAAGCGCGGCTGGTGCGCCGCGTGGGCCTCCTCTCCACGCTCGACGCCGGCGTCGAGCTGTACGCCACCTCGTGGGACTCGCCGGGGTTCCTGAGCGACAGCCTCTTCCGCCTCCGCGACTACGGCGTGGTCACGAATCCCACCGACGGCGGCTTCAAGCGGAGGGCGCAGGAGCGCGTCTCGTACCGCACGCTCCTCGGATCGGTGCTGTGGCGCAGCACGGCGTACGCCACGCAGGGGCGCTGGCAGCTCTTCCTCACCATCCCCCCCGAGCCGGGCGCGGGGGAGGGAACAGGGAGCCAGACGGAGGAGGAGGACCGGCGCTACGGCTTCGGCGCCACGAGCGCCCTCACCTGGGAAGCGGGTCGGGGCGAGGTTACGGCCGGCGTCGAGGCGCGGTGGGACCACTCGGACTACGAGAACTGGCT